>DATIOT010000167.1:0-3799 GCA_035472875.1 Mycobacterium sp. | reverse complement strand
GTGGCGGGCCCGCGGAAGATCATCTCCCCGGTGTCGAACTGCTCGACGAGAATTGTTGTGGCCAAATCGATCGCGCCGTCGAGATCCTCGGATCGCGCACGCTCCCTGGCAACTTCGATATCGGACATTCGCCGCAGCGTCACGATGAGCTGTTCGTTCACGATCATCTCGCGCGCCTGCGCCATAAATTCCAAGCCCGCCGCCGTGTCTTCCGAGTCGTTGTGGATCAACGTGGTCGCTCGATTAAGCAGGGCGTACGCGACGGCGGTGTTATTCGCGGAACGTTGCGCAATTTCCAGAGTTTCCGCCGCCTGCGTCACGTCTTGCGCATCGGGCAGTACGGCGCCATTCTGCGTCGCGGCCGCGTACCTGTACAGCTGCACAAAGGGCCGCGTGGTTGCGCCGCCAACCGACCGGGCCAGGGCAACGCTTTCATCGAGGTCGTCGCGCCATCCGCGCCGTCCCAGCGACATTCCGGCCGCTCCCTTGACCGCGATCCCCCATGCAAGCGGAGATCCGACCACCAAGCTGCCCATGGTGGGGTCACCGTCAGCGATGTCAATGATTCGCTGAGCCAACCGCAAACTCTCGATCGCTTCACCGGCTTCCCACTTCGCCTGCGCGGCCGCGTAGAACAGCCCGACCGTCATCGCCGGATCGTCGATCGACTCGACGAGGGTGGCGAACTCCGACGCCATGCTGGCAGCTTCGGAATGACGCGCGTTGAACGTCAGCGTAGTGAGGTGACCCGCCATTCCGATGGCCAATGACTTCTTATCGCCGGCGGCGGCAGTGAGCTCGCGCAATTCGTCGAAACCGGTGTCGGCAGGCGTGCCGCCCACCTGGAAAGTGCTGCCACACAACAGCGCTCGCGGGGCGATCCGCATAGCCAGCCGATCAGGGTCGTCGTCGGGCAGCCGGTCGGCGACTCGAACCGCCTGTTGCCAACTCTTCCGGGCAGCTGGGATATCACGCGCGCCATACCAGGTCGCCGCCTGCATGTGCCAGTCGTATGCATCTCGCAGATCGCCGGCGGCCGTGTACTGGGTGGCGACGATGGCGGCCTCCTGGCCGGTGAACCCGCCGTGTGTTCGTTGCATCACCGCGGCTACCCGACGGTGCAGCTCCGAGCGCCCGGCCTTCAATTGGGATTCGTATGCCACCTGCTGAATAAGCGGATGGCAGAACGCGTATGTCGCGTGCGGCGCAAAGCCGACCTGTTCGACGAGTTGCGCCTCAATCAGCGGTGCCACATCGATCGAGTCCAACAGTGACTCCAACAATTCGGTATCGAATTGTGCGCCAATGACAGCCGCCGCGTTCAACGTGCGCTTCGCCGTGACCGTGAGCCTATCGATACGGGCCCCGATGATCGCTTGCAGACTGGCCGGTACATGGATATCGCGCACCTCCCGGACACAGACGTAGGCACCCGGATCACCCTCGAGTTCGCCCCGCTCGGCCAGGTCACGCACGATTTCCTCGGCAGCGAACGGTACGCCCGCCGCCCGGTCGGCGACCACCGTCGAAAGTCCCAGTACCGACGGATGCTCGCCCAGCAGCCCCTTGATCAACTCAGCGATGTGCGAATCACTCAGCGGCCTAAGCGTGATGGGATGCGCCCCAGGGATGCGCGACAGAATCCCCGAATATTGGGGCCGGTATACGACGAGCAACGTCGCCCGCATTCTGGGTACCGCCGCCGCAAAGTGGGCAAGCAGCTTTTCGCTGACGCCGTCAATCCATTGAGCGTCCTCAACGATGTAAACCGCCGGTCCCGTCCGTGCCCGCGACACGGTTTTGATGAGCTCGACAAGACGACGGCGCCGGGCGTCCGGATCGACGTCAGGACACGGGCCGCCGCAGATGCCGAGCAGGTCGTCGAGCAGTAGCAGATCCTCCGCACCGGCCTCGGGGATTTGGCTGCGGACCCGTGCCCGAGCTTCCTCAGGTGTGAGACCGAGGATGCCGAAAATCGCGCGCAACAGCCGGGAGATCACCTGCAACGGGACATCGCGAGTGTGGGATTCGCAGTAGGTGACGAATACCTCGAAACCACGACTAGTCGCAGTTGCGGCCGATTCGCGGACCAACCTGGTTTTTCCGACACCTGGCCGACCAGTCACCGTGATAACTGTCCCCTCGCCGTGACCAGCCAGCTCCAGTAATCCCGCGACGGTGTCCTTCTCCGATTGGCGTCCGACCAGCCGGGACTCGTGATGGGCTTTCCGGCGATGCTCGCTATCGACGCCCAGCAGACCACGCGCCGGCACGCCCGCGTCGACGCCCTTGATGTGCACAATCTCGCGCTCACCCAGGACAACTCGATCCTCGACGAGCCGTGCGGTCGACTCACTGAGCATGACACCGCCCGGCGGTGCCACCGATTCCATCCGCTGCGCCATTCCCACCTGTTCACCGACTGCGGTGTAACCCAGGTGGGTGGCGCCGACCTCCCCGGCTATCACTTGACCGGAATTCAGGCCGACGCGTACCCGCAAATCGATCCCGTCTCGGCGTGCGACCTCAACAGCCACTTGCCGAGCAACTTGCTGTATCTCCAGAGCCGCGAGGCACGCGCGATATGCGTGGTGCTCCAATGCGAGTGGCGCGCCGAAGAGCGCCATGATCCCGTCGCCGGTGAACTTGTCCACGGTACCGCCATAGCGCTGCACCGCGGCCACCGCCCGATCGACCAGCTCGGTCACCACCTCGCGCAGCCGCTCCGGACCAAGAGCCGCGGCGATATCCATTGACCGCACCACGTCGGCGAACAGGACCGTCACCTGTTTGTATTCGGCCGGGTCCACGACCAGCGTCAGTGCAGAGCCGCAGGCGTCACAGAACCGCGCACCCTTGCGCGGCTCTGCGCCGCATACGTGGCACACCAACGATGTTGCCGTCACACCTCGGCCCTTCGGCGAACTCCCTGTTAGTGGGGACGTACGGCAATCTCCGAGTTACGTCGGCTCTTCCGAATCCGTCGGCTCTTTCGAATCCGTCGGCTCTTCCGAATCATCGTCGAGGACGCTGACCGCAATGCCATAGGGCAGGAAGCGCACCTTGCGCTTCAGATCGACATTGTCTTTGTTGGCCCGAAGCGCGTCGAGTTCGGTCGCGTAGACCTGTTCGACGTGGGCGCCGCCGTCGGCGTCCACCGTGTAGATGGCCCACACCCCGTCACCCGCCTCGCCGGCGGTCTCCGGCGCGGACCGGGGCCGCCGTGACAGGTCCTCGAAGAACGCAGACCAACCCGTCCGGGCACCGGGACCGGCGACAAACTTGCCGATCCGGTCGAACACGTCGCGCAGCCCCTCGCTGCCCTCCCTGATCACTCGATCGAAATCGTCCGGATCAAATCCGAACGCACCGTACTCGCCCACCCAGACCTCCTTGCAGCTAGTACCGCTATTTGCCCAGTGTGCGCTTAGTCGAGATGATCCGCCACGGCCGCCGGCCCGAACCTACGGGGCCGGTGGCGGGGCGGGCGGCGGCGGTGGGGTGATCGGAATCGGCACCGTGACGAACGGGAAGTGCAGGTACACCGTCATCGGGGGCCGGGCCGGCTGCTGATACTGCGGAGGCGGTGCGGGCACCGCGGCCGGTTCCGGCGGCGGAGCGGCCGGCTCCGGCGGCGGGGCGGCCGGCGTTGGCGCGGGTGCCTGCTGCACGGGGGTCGGTACCGACTCCGGCGCTCGCCGTGCGGGTGCGCGACGGGGCGGTGTCGCGGGCGGCATATCCACCACGCTGTGCGGCGTCTGCTGGGCCACCGGCGCCGGGACAGGCGGGGCGGGCGGGG
>DATIOT010000166.1:0-3274 GCA_035472875.1 Mycobacterium sp. | reverse complement strand
CGGCTGAAGGAGTCGGCCGCGGCCGCCTCTGCCCCATCTGTCGGTATCCCCGAATCCGGATAGCCGAGCTTGACGACAGCACTGACGCCCAACATCGCCGCCGCTCGAGCCAGTTCCCGCGACCGGCGCGCGGCCACCGCGCGCGGGTCGTGGCCGGGCTGAGTCGGTTTGGCGCCGTGCGCCGTGTCGCCCTGTCCCCCGTCGGTGCAGGTGATCAACACGGTGTAGTACCCCGCGGCCGCGTACCGGGCCAGAGTGCCGCCCGTCTGGCTGGACTCGTCGTCCGGGTGCGCATGCACCACCATCAGCACCGGCGCCCTGCCTTTGTGGTGGTTCACGGAAACATCCTCACAAACCGCCTCCTTTGTCGGTGGCATCAGCGCGCCGGCCCGGGCGGGGCACCGTGTTCGGCGTCGGAGTGCTTCTGGTGAATCCCGGCTGGCGCGACGCCGACGTTCGGCTAGCGCGGCTGAAGGACGACCACTGGGATTTCACGGTCGGTCCAGCTCTGGTAGTTGTCGAAGTCGGCGTAGGCCTCCACCAGTCGTGGCCACAGCCGCGCCCGCTCCTCCGGATCGGCGGTGACCGCGTGGACCGCACGGCGATCGGCACCGATCTCAATGTGGGTGTCGGGGTGACCAGGTTGCGGTACCACTGCGGGTGCTCCCGTCGTCCCGCAGCCGACGCAACGACAATGACGTTGGGTCCGTCGGTGATGTAGAGCACCGGCGACACGAACAGCTTGCCGGACTTGCGGCCTCGGTGTTCCAGCAGCAGGGTCGGCGCCGGCTTGCGGAATCCGGCGCCGATGCGCAATTTGCCGCCGACCCGTCCGCCGGTGCGGCGATAGATCCATACGTGCGCCCTGCCGACATACCGGGTGATAGTTGATACCAGCCGGGAGTCCAACTGGCGGGGGCGTTTTGGTGGTGTCATATGACTCAGTTCCTTCTGGAGCACGGCGTAACGACGATCTCACCCATGCCTGGCTCGGGGATGGGGACGGTGATGAGTTTGAGAACCTCGGTTCCGCCGAGCTCGTCCTGTCTGATTGCATGCATGGTTGCCGTCATGTCTTTCTCCCGATCGTTATGGTCGTGCATTGTTATGGGTGACGGCCGCGGCGCCGCTCGTTGGCGGCGTCCGCAAGCAGACGTCGGGTGAGGGTGAGCGGGGGCGTGTGCCACGTCGGGCCCGCCTGAGTTGGTTTCCTCCCAGGAGGTTCGGTCACGACGACTAACGGTTCTCGAGTTGGGCAAGGGCTCGCCGCACGTTGGCATCGCGGGCGAGTTTCTCGTCGACGATCGGTCCGACCACACCTCGAAGCGCGGCAACGGGCCGCCAGCGGCCGGGGACGGTGATGGCGCGTTGCCTGCGCTCTAGCCCGTTGGCGATCGCGACGGCTGCAGTCTGCGGCTGAATTCGCTTGAGTATGAATTTGGGCATCGCTGAGAGCAGGGAGACTGCGTGGGGATCTGCGTCCACGCCCTGACGGATCATGTCGGTCTCGATGAGGGAGAAGTACGCCGTCATGGTCGATGCTCCGTGCCTGGCTAACTCGACATTGAGGCCCCGGCTTAGTTGCTCGACGGCAGCCTTGCTCATCGCGTAGGGGATGGCACCCGCTCCGTTGATGTAGGCGAACACCGAACTCACCAGCACGATCTGTCCGCGGCTGCTGATCACCGAATCCAGCGTGGCCGACACCGTGTTGACCACTCCATCCACGTTGACGGACATGACACCACGCACCTGGTCGGGCGTGAGCCCACGGAAGGTGTTGGCGCGCCCCAGAATGCCGGCGTTGGCGATCGCGACATCGATGCGCCCGAAATGCTCATGGGTCCGCCGCACGGTTTCCTGGACGGAATCGAGATGGGTGACGTCGCATTCCAGTGCCAGACCTTGGCCCGTCGGGAGTGTCTGTGCAACACGCTGCGCCCCAGACAGATCGATGTCCGCGACCACCACCCGTGCCCCGCGCTGAGCCAATGCTGTGGCGGTGGCCGCACCCAGCCCGCGACCGGCTCCGGTAATCAGGACAACCTTATCGGAGAGTGAAAAGCGCCGCATGTCAACTTCCTTCTGCAGGTTGCGCTGACAGGCCGCGTTTGCGTCCGAATGACGCCCGGCCGTTGCGGCGCAGCATCGCGAGCGTAGTGGCAACACGACCCCGGTTCAGGTCGGGTTCGAGACCGCCGCCCACGCGGTGCAATTGGTCGGTGTGCCAGGAGAGTTCGAGGATCCCGTCGAGCGACTTGAGGTCGACAAACTTGCCCAGGATGCGGCGCACCCCTGCCCGCAACTGATGTGCGGTGAGGGTCTCGGCGCGCCCGGCAAGGATCACGTCGGCGGCGTCTGTCGTGGTTACGGTGGGCCGGCCGAGACCGACGACGTCGCACTCACCCGCGTGCACCGCATCGTGCATTGCCGCGCGGGACCGGAATCCGCCGGTGACCGCCAGCGGGATGTCGCCAACAAGGCTGCGCACCGTGCGGGCATATTCCAGGAAGTAAGCCTCGCGGGCTCGGGTACTGTCCGCGGCCTTGCCCATCATGGCCGGCTGCTCGTAGCTTCCGCCGCTGACCTCGATCAAATCGAGGCCCTCCTGCGCCAATGCCGCCACCACACCGCGCGATTCGTCTTCGGTGAATCCTCCGCGCTGAAAGTCGGCCGAGTTCAGCTTGATACCGACCGCAAAGCCGGGCGAGACCCGCGCGCGGATGCGGCGAACGACCTCGAGCGCGAAGCGCATCCGCCGCTCGGGGTCACCGCCCCACTCATCGTCGCGCCGGTTCGACAACGGCGACAGAAACTGCGCAACCAGGTAGCCATGCGCACCATGTACCTGCACGCCGTCAAAACCCGCTGTCTCACACACCGCCGCGGCGGTCGCGAAACGCTCGATGATGTCCTCAATCTCATCGGAGGTCAGCTCACGCGGCGTGGCCGCACCGGGAAGGCTGAGCGGCACTGGACTGGGGGCCACGGGTGTGTGCCCAAGCGCGAGCGGGTTCGATTGGCGTCCCGGATGATTGAGCTGCACCCAGATCGGGACGCCGGCGTCCTTGGTGGTTTTGGCCCAGCGGGACAGCGCATCCAGATTGCGCTCGTCCTCGATGACGACGTTGCCCGGTTCGCCCAGCTGCGTCCGGTCAACCATCACGTTGCCGGTGACGATCAGGCCGTATCCACCTTGGCTCCAGCTCGTGTAGAGTCGCTCGAGGCGCCTGTCGGGAGAGTTTTGCTTGTCGCCGAGCCCTTCGCTCAACGC
>DATIOT010000165.1:0-2583 GCA_035472875.1 Mycobacterium sp. | reverse complement strand
GGTGGCCAGCGGAGTCATCAGCGACGCAGGGATGGTCTATTTCGACGTCCGACCGTCGAACTCCGCGCCGACGGTGGAGCTGCGGGTGTGCGACAGCTGCCCGTCCGTTGACACCGTCGTGCTGATCGCCGGGCTGTTTCGGGCTCTGGTCGAGCGCGAGGTCGACGCCGCGCGGGCCGGCATCCCTGCGACGGTCCTGTTCCCGGCACTGGGCCGGGCCGCACTGTGGCGGGCCGCCCGGTCGGGGTTGGAGGGCGACCTCGTCGACGTCAGCGCTCCGGCCAGCAGGCCGGCGTCCGAGGTGGTCACCGAGCTGGTCGGATCGCTGCGCCCGCAACTGGAACGCAGCGGTGACTGGGACATTGTCAGCGAGTTGACCCGCCAGGTACTGATAGCGGGCACGTCGTCGGCCCGGCAACGGCGGGCGCTGCGCCGCCGCGGACGTCTCACCGACGTGGTCGATCAGCTGATCGACGAGACCGCCGGCCGCTGGCCGAGCACCGTGACGGCCGTCGGCGGCGACCCGACCCTGCTATTCGGCTACCAGCCCGGCAGCGAACGCGTGGTTCGGGCCGGGCGTGGCAACGTCGACGTCAGCTATGACGAAGCCGTCGATGCCGACGGTCGCCCACGGCCGCGCTACCGGACGGTCCTGGACACCATCGCCCGCCTCGGGACGGCGCAGCTGCGGTTCCGGGAAGGAGGCATCGAGCAGGAGCAGCGCGCCGACAACATCACCTTCCGCGTCGCCGGCCAAAGCCGCGCCCAGCTGTTCCCGGTCGACCTGGTCCCGCGCATGGTGGCCGCCGACGAGTGGGCCCAGCTGTCCGTGGGCCTGGGTCAGCGGGCCCGGGCGCTGGACGCGTTCCTCCGCGACATCTATTCCGAGCAGGCGATCGTCGCCGACGGCATCATCGGTGTGCAGGCCCTCGACCGGGCATCCGGCTTCCGCTCGACGGGCCGCCTCGCCGGTGACACGGTGCGCGCACACGTCAGCGGCACCGACCTGGTGTGCGACCGCGCCGGCCGTTGGATGGTGCTCGAAGACAACCTGCGGGTGCCGTCGGGCACTGGGTACGCGATCGTCAACCACCGGCTGCTGAGCAAGCACCTCCCCGAGTTGCAACCGCCCGCCGCGATCGAGGACGGCGATCGGGCACCGCAGATGCTGCTCGAGACGCTGCGTGCAGCGGCGCCGCCGCACGCCTCCGACGACCCCGTGGTGGTGCTGCTGTCCTCCGGCTGGGAAGACCCCGCCTGGTTCGAGCACACCTTCCTGGCCGAGGAAATGGGTGTCGCGTTAGTGCAGCCGTCCGACCTATCGGTACGCGACGGAAAGCTGTTGCGCCACATCGGTTCTGACATCCAACGCATCGACGTCGTCTATGCGCGGATGGACGAGGACATGCTGCTGACCTCCATCGGATACGACGGCGCTCCGCTGCGGCCGGGGCTGCTCGCCGCTATCACCGACGGCCATCTCACCGTCGCCAATGCGCTCGCCAACGGAGTGGCCGACGACAAGGCGATCTACGTGTACGTCCCGGCCATGATCGAGTACTACCTCGGCGAAAAACCCATGCTGGCCCAAGTGCCGACCTGGATTTGCGGCGAACGCGCGCAGCGCGACTTCGTGCTGGCCAACCTCGGCGATTTGGTGGTGAAGCCCATCGACGGGCTAGGCGGAAGCGGCGTGCTGATCGGGCCGGAAGCCTCCGATGCCGCGCTGGAGGCGCGCCGACGTGAGCTGGAAACACAACCGGAGCGGTTCATCGCCCAGGAGTTGGTCGCCCTGTCCACCCATCCCACTTTCGACGGTGAAGGGATATACCCACATCACGTCGACCTGCGCGCGTTCGTCCATCTTCGGGCCGGTACGGGAGGATCGGTGTCGGCGCACATCACACCTGCGCCGTTGACGCGAGTGGGCAGCCGCGGGTCGCGGATTGTCAACTCGTCGTATGGCGGGGGCAGTAAGGACACTTGGATTCTCACCGCCCGACGCGCCGGCCAAGGTTAGCGGGCAGACTTCACTCAACGGAAGCAGGAGACATGTGCGGTATCTGCGGTGAGATCCGCTGGGATGGGCAAGCGGCGGATGTCGGCGCAGTCACCCGGATGACCGGCGCGATGATGTCGCGCGGACCGGACGCCGACGGCGTGGTGGCCCACGGGCCAGTGGCTCTCGGGCATCGGCGGCTGTCGATCATCGACTTGTCCGCTCGCGGAGCCCAGCCGATGGTCGACAGTGATCTCGGGTTGACGCTGGTATTCAACGGCTGCATTTACAACTACAAGGAGCTGCGCGAGGAACTTCAAGGCGCCGGGTACCGCTTCTTCTCGACCGCCGACAGCGAGGTCGTGATCAAGGCGTTCCACAAATGGGGCCTGCGGTGCGTCGACCGGTTCAAGGGGATGTTCGCGTTTGCGATCGCCGACCGCGACTCGGGCGTGGTGACGCTGGCGCGGGACCGGCTGGGCATCAAGCCGCTGTATCTGGCGTCGGCGCCCGGCCGGCTTCGATTCGCATCCACGGTGCGCGCGCTGCTCGATGCCGGTGGTGTGGATACCGAACTGGACCGC
>DATIOT010000164.1:0-3399 GCA_035472875.1 Mycobacterium sp. | reverse complement strand
GGTGGACGACAGCGGCTTCAGCGTCGAGCCTGACCCGCAGCAGCCGGGTGGCTTCGTCGTGACCGGAGCGCGCCCCGAGCGCTGGATCGGTCAGACCAACTTCGACAACGACGAAGCGGTCGGCTATCTCGCCGATCGCCTGGCGCGTCTTGGTGTCGAGGAGGAATTGCTGCGCCTGGGTGCGCGACCGGGGTGCGCGGTGACCATTGGACAGGTGACGTTCGACTGGGAGCCGCAGACGCCGGCGGGACATCAGGTCGCGTTGTCCGGTCGGGGCACCGATGCACGGTTGGAACGCAGCGAGCGTGTCGGCGCGGCCGAGCGCAAGGCCGCCCGGCGCCAGCGCCGCGAACACGGTGACCACTCGTGACCAAACATCGCGACGCTATCCGAACGGCGCGCAGTCTGGTCGTCAAGGTCGGGACCAACGCGCTGACCACACCGTCCGGGGTGTTCGACGCCGGCCGGCTGGCCGGGCTAGCCGAAGCGATCGAGGCGCGGATGAAGGCGGGCACCGATGTCGTCATCGTGTCATCGGGCGCCATCGCCGCCGGCATCGAGCCGCTCGGATTATCCCGTCGCCCAAAAGATCTGGCGACCAAGCAGGCCACGGCCAGCGTCGGTCAGGTCGCGCTGGTGAACTCATGGAGTGCGGCGTTCGCCCGATATGGGCGCACGGTCGGGCAGGTGCTGCTGACCGCGCACGACATTTCGATGCGAGCTTCACACACCAACGCCCAGCGCACCCTGGACCGGCTGCGCGCGCTGCATGCGGTGGCGATCGTCAACGAAAACGACACGGTGGCCACCAACGAGATCCGGTTCGGCGACAACGATCGGCTCTCGGCGCTGGTGGCCCACCTGGTCGGTGCCGAGGCCCTGGTGCTGCTCTCCGACATCGATGGGCTCTACGACTCCGATCCTCGGAAAGTGCGGGGGGCGCGCTTCATTCCCGAGGTGGCGGGGTCGGCGGATCTGGACGGCGTGGTCGCCGGCCCGGGCAACGACTTGGGCACCGGGGGAATGGCGTCGAAGATGTCGTCGGCGCTGCTGGCCGCCGACGCCGGAGTGCCGGTGCTGCTGGCCGCCGCTTCCGACGCCGCGACGGCGCTCAGTGACGCGTCGACGGGCACGGTGTTCGCCGCGCGGCCCGTCCGGATGTCGGCCCGCCGGTTCTGGGTGCGTTATGCGGCTGAGTCGGCTGGCTCGCTGACCCTCGACGAGGGTGCGGTGCGCGCGGTGGTGCACCAACGCCGCTCGCTGCTGGCAGCGGGTATCACCGCGGTCTCGGGGCGGTTCTATGGCGGGGACGTCGTCGAAATGCGCGGACCGGATGCGACCATGGTGGCCCGTGGTGTGGTTGCCTACGACGCGACCGAGCTCGCCACCATGATGGGCCGGTCGACCTCCGAGTTGCCCGCCGAGCTGCGGCGACCCGCGGTGCACGCCGATGACCTGGTTGCGGTGTAGGCTATCCGCTCGCCGAAATCGGTTTGAGATACAGTGCGCCCCAAGCGATCTCGGCCAGCGTGTCAGCCAGCTCCGCATCGTACTCGCGCGGCTTTGTCGGAAGGTTCTGGTGGCAAGCCCGCTCGACCATCCAGGTGAGCGCGCTGGCGGTGGTGGGTGCGCGCAGCTCCGGACGGATTGATCCGTCCGACTGGCCGTCCTCGATAACGCGGGCCATGCGCTCGGAGATAGCGCTCAGCAGCTCGCGATAAGTCTGCGCCGTCTCTGGGTCATATCCGGCCATCTCGTTGAGGGCGACGAGCACCGGTTGATGACGCCGATAGCTTTCGATGATGCCGGCCATTGCGGCGCGGACGTCCTCTGGGTCGTGCCGCCATGCGACGCTCCACCAGCGGTCCGCACTGTCGGCGAGATCGCCGAACACCTGGCCGGCGAGGCGGCGCAGCAGGTTGCCTTTGTCTTCGAAGTAGATGTAGAAACTGGCACGCGAGATGCCGGCCTCGGTCGACAGCCGATCCACGCTGAGCTCGGTGAAGCTGGCGCCGTCGCGCATCAGCCGCTCGGTGGCGTCCAGCAGCCGGCGCTCCAGCTGCTCTCGACGCTGCTGGCGCTCCTGCTCGCGCTTGGCCTGCGGCTTCCGGGTGACCGACGGCATCTGCAGAGCATAACCGACTGTTAGACATATTGACTAGACAACCTGTCTAGGCATATCGTCGGTCCAGTCTGTGACTGGGGTCATAAGTGACGGAGGATCACCATGACAGTGATGACTGGGATGTCTGGCACCGATAAGCCTGGCCGTGCCTACGACGCGATCGATCTGTCCTCGCGCGCGTTTTGGTCCACGACCGCGGCAGACCGGGAAAGCTCGTTTGCCGTGCTGCGAGCCGAGCGCCCGGTGAGCTGGCATCCTCCGGTCGAAGACGCCCTGATGCCCGATCCCGACGACCCCGGCTATTGGGCGGTCACCCGCCGGGCCGACATCGCCACGGTCAGCCGCAACAACGAGGTGTTCCTGTCCGGCAAGGGCGTGATGTTCGAGAACATCCCCGTGGAGCTACTCGAAGCATCGCAGTCCTTCCTGGCGATGGATCCGCCCCGACACACCAAGCTGCGCAAGCTGGTCAGCGCCGCCTTCACCCCGAGGCAAGTCCGCCGCATCGAAGACTCGATCAAGGCGAACGCCAAGACCATCGTCGAAGAGCTCCGGGCCGCAGGCAGCGGGGCGGATTTCGTCGACCTCTGCGCCAAGGAATTGCCCATCCGCACCCTGTCGGACATGGTGGGGATTCCGGAATCCGAGCGTCAACACGTGGCGCACGCCGTCGATGCCATGGTGTCGTGGGCCGACCCTGCCCACCTCGACGGCCGCCACCCAATGGAAGTCTTGTTCGAGAACCAGACGTACCTGCACCAAGTCGCCGCGATGCTGGTCGCCGAGCGTCGCGAGCATCCCGGCGACGACCTGTTCAGCAGCATGGTGAACGCCGAGGTGGACGGTGACCGGCTGACCGACGCGGACGTGGCGGCGTTCTTCGTGTTGCTTTCGGTGGCTGGCAACGACACCACCCGGCAGACCATCAGTCACGCGATGAAGGCGCTTACCGACTTCCCCGAACAGAGGGCGTGGCTGCTCGAGGATTTCGACAACCGGATCGGCACGGCGATTGAGGAATTCATCCGCTGGGCCACGCCGGTCATGACCTTCCGCCGCACGGCCGCAACGGATTTCGAGCTGGGCGACCAACAGATTCTGGCTGGGGAGAAGGTGGTGATGTTTTATTCGTCCGGCAACTGGGATGGAGAAGCATTCGACCATCCTGAACTCTTTGATCTGAGCCGTAGTCCCAACCCGCACCTGGGCTTGGGCGGTGGCGGAGTGCACTTCTGCCTCGGCGCTCATGTGGGCCGCGCACAACTGCGTGCCAT
>DATIOT010000163.1:0-3905 GCA_035472875.1 Mycobacterium sp. | reverse complement strand
CGAACCCCTACAAGCTGCCAACCTGACCAATGGCGGGGTGACCTCTTCTGTCGACCTCCGGGTCTGACTTCAAATCAGCGCCACAGAGCGCCGCGAGGCACCCCGCCCCAAAACACCCGTTATTCAGCAGACTCCTAGGCGGGCATCACGCGGCTTTCGTCGGGGCCCCACAGCGGCTGCATGCCACCCGGCAACGCCAACTGCGTTTCGGTGATGACCTCGGCAAGATCGCGCAGCTCGGCATGTATCGCAGCGAGTAGATCCGCCAACTGCGCGCGACGCCCGTCGGTGACCCCTTCGAACTGGGCGGGATGCGACCGGCGCAGTAGCGTACCGATCTCGTCGACCATCCGCTCCGGACGCGACGACCCCGATGAGCCGGGCAAGTCCTTGAGGTCGGCCCGTAGCCGCTCCAGCTGATACAGCAGCGATCGCGGGTTTTGCGCGTCGAACAGCATCAGCTCGGTCACGGCGGCGACACTGACCTTGCCGACGGTGCGGCGCCGGTAAATGACGGAGGATTCACACGCCACCAGCGTGGCCTCGATGACGGTCTGCTCAGCGGCGGCGCTGCGCACGGTGGTCACGGTGGCCCGCAGTAACGCGGTCAGCCAGAGGCCGCGTTCGACACGTTTGCCGATGTCCATCATCGTCCAGCCCACGTCGCGCACCATCGACTCGCTGGCCACCCCAGACAGTGTCAGCATCCCGGCCAACGTCTGCGAATGAGCCGACGCGAGCAGGGTGTCGGCTCGCGCGAGCGAGTGCGGCGGGTCGGACTTGTGCGCAAGCGCGCGCTCCACGCCGGCCAGCACCATCCAGGTGTCATTGGACAACTGGTCGCGCACCGCCCTGGCGGCCAGTGCCAGCCCCTCTACCGATTGGGCGAGAGATCCCCGCCGGTTCGGGTCCACAGTCAGTGACCACAGCGTCGAGGGGGCGATGGCGATCATCTCGGCGGGGTCGTTGTCCGCTCCGGTGTCGGTCCCGGTGATCCGGCCCAGCGCGGCCATCAGCACCGGCACGCACTCGCTTTCTTCGGTATCCTGCTGGTGCCGGTAGACGTGGAAGCGGTCGCGGGCGACGATCAGCAGCCGGGCCATGCCCTCCGCGCGCTCGCCGTACCGTCCCATCCAGAATAGGTCGGACAGCACACGCGGCGAGCTGACCGCCCAGGTGCCCGCAGCGGTCTTCACCGGCGGCTCCACCAAGGGCAGCGTGACCGCCTCGGCTCGGGCCCGCTCGGTTGGGCGTACCCAGAGATCCTTTGCCGCAACGGTTTTCAGGGTGTATGCGGCGGGCCCGGACGCCAGCACATAGCCGACGCCACCGATCATCGGCGCATAGCCGCTGCGTTGGGCAACGGTGAACAACCGCATGCCGATGCCGGCCGACGACAACACGCCGGCGTGATCGGTTGGTGCCGATGAGAACTGCGGTAGCTCTTGACCGACCCACTGCCACGGCACGTCCTCGATCCGCGCAGCCAATTCAGTCAGCTGTGCAGACGAAAGTGTAGGCCCGACAAGGGTTTGCCCGCCGACAGTCGACTTGATCAAGAGCGACGACAGGTTCGCCAGCAGGTGCGAGCATTCGCCGGCGATGCCGCCCCAGTAGACCGGTGCGGTCTGCAGCAGCGGGGCTTCGCCCAGCAGTCGCTCGGCCAGCTCGGGCAGGAAACGCAACAGACCTGGGCTTTCCAGGATGCCGCTGCCCAGCGTGTTGACGACGGTCACCGTTCCGCGGCGTTGCGCCTCCACCAAACCGACTACGCCCAGCCTGGAATCGGCGCGAAGGTCCAGCGGGTCCGTGTAGACCGCGTCGACCCGGCGAAGCACGACATCAACGCGTTTCAACATGCCCAGCGAGCGCATCCACAGCTTGCCGTCGCGCACCACCAAATCCGCGCTTTCCACCAGCGGGAAACCCAGCAGCGTAGCGAGATACGCCTGATCGAAAGCGGTCTCCGAGTAGATGCCGGGGCTGAGCACCACTACCACCGGGTCTTGGGCGTCGTCGGGCGCCGCGTCGATCAGTGCCAGCCGCAGCGTCTGCGCGAACGGTGTCGTCGGTCGCGGCGCAATCCGCTCGTAGAGTTCAGGAATCGCGTGCGTGATAACACGTCGGTCGGCCAGCGCGTAGCCGGCACCTGATGGCGCCTGGGTCCAGTCAGCGTTGACCTGAAAGCTGCCGTCCGCCGGCCGGCTGACATCACAGGCATGCATGAAAAGCTGATGGTGCCCGGGCACCTCGATTCCGTTGGCGCTACGTACGTAACCGGGATGGGCGAACACCAGTTCCGATGGAAGTACACCTTCGGTGAGCAAGCTGTGGGGGCCATACAAATCCGCGAGCACCGCATCGAGCAGGCGCGACCGCTGCACCAGCCCGGCTTCCAGCACTTCCCAATCGGCTGCGGAGATGACGACCGGCAGGATGTCCAGGCTCCAGGGCCTCGGTTCCAGACTGTGGACGCCTGCGGCCCCGTCCCGGTTCGGATCGACTTCGGTGTAGGTGATGCCGTCGTTGTCGATCAGGCTGTGCACCACCGAGCGCAGCTGATTCAGTCCGGCCCTGCCGCGCTCCGCGACCGCGTCGGCCAGCTCGGCCCAGGCCGGCCGCACGTTGCCGTCGTTGTCGACGAATTCGTCGTAGCCGATTCCCGGGCCGTGGCGCAGATCGAACAGCGCTTCCTGGGCCCGCGCGGTTTGGTACCCGGCCAGAAGCCGGTCGGCGTCGTAACGGTCCGTGGGAACCGTCGACGATCCGCCCGCGCCGAGTGCCATTCCGTGCCAGTCCGGGGACGCCATTACTGCTGCACCGTACGCACGCGTCGCAGGTCAAGGATGCCCGGCGCGCCGATGTCGGTGAATATCCGGGCCTGCTTTTCCCGGATGGCGGAGAGGTCCAGCTTGCCCGGGGTGAAGCCGGTTGCTTCGAAGCGGCGGGCGCGGCGCGACTCGGCCTCGACGGCGTTGACGGGTGGCTCGTCGTAGGCGCGTCCACCGGGATGGGCGACGTGGTAGGTGCACCCGCCGCGCGACGTTCCGGTGGTGAGGTCGATGAGCTCGAACTGCAATGGGACGTCGGTTGTGATGGTCGGATGCAGCGCGCTGGGCGGCTGCCAGGCCTTGTACCGCACTCCGCCCACGTGGATGTCGGGGTTGTCGGTGGCCAGCAACGGCACCGGGTAGCCGTTGCAGGTGACCACGAAACGTTGCCGATCGGCACCGATGATGCGGATCTGGACGCGCTCGACCGACGAATCGACGTAGCGGGCGGTACCTGTCGCGGTGGCCTCCTCGCCGAGGGTGTTCCACGGCTCGATCGCCCCGCGCAGCTCGATCTCCACACCGTCGAAGACGGCGGTGCCGATGCGCGGGAAGCGGAATTCGGTGAACGGGTCCAGCCAGCTGGTCTCGAAGGCGATGCCGTGCGCGCGCAGGTCGGCGGCCACGTCGGCAATGTCGTGAATCAAGAAGTGCGGCAATAAGTATCGCCCGTGTAGGTTGGCGCCGTGGCGGATCAGCGGGCCACGCACGGGTTCGTCCCAGAACCACGCCACCAGTGAGCGCACCAGCAGCGACTGCACCATCGCCATGCGCAGGTGCGGCGGCATCTCGAACCCGCGCAGCTCCAACAGGCCGAGCCTGCCCCGGGGGCTGTCGGGGCTGTAGAGCTTGTCGATGCAGAACTCGGCCCGATGGGTGTTGCCGGTGATGTCGGTGAGCAGGTGCCGCAAGGCGCGGTCGGTCACCCACGGTTTGGCCCCACCGCCGGCCGAGAGTCGGGTGATCTCGGCGAACGCGATCTCGAGTTCGTAGAGGGCGCCGGCGCGTCCTTCGTCGACCCGTGGCGCCTGCGACGTCGTGCCGACGAATCGCCCGGCGAACAAATAGGACAAC
>DATIOT010000162.1:0-13162 GCA_035472875.1 Mycobacterium sp. | reverse complement strand
GGAGACGGAATTCGTCGATGCTTGCGACATCCAGCGACATAACGGTCATCGGCGTCCTTGGTGTCGGGGCGTGGACTTCCAGTTTGTGAATCCGCGCATTGAGTACGTATAGGATGGATTTACGCCTTTTGCAAACCATTTCCCTGTGGGATGCTAATAGCCGTTCTCTAGACCTTTCTCTTCTGCGAAATCCAGACTGAAGGAATGCATACGGCGGCTGACCAAGAGTCATCATATTACCAATCGCACGATATTCAACTCACTTCTGAGGCGCCGTTTTGGGTAGACCGAAAAGAGGCGCTTCAGTCAATGTGTCAATGCGGCAAACCCAGGACACTTGGCACATTCAGTTCGCGACGGCTGGCGTTGTTCTCCACAAACCGCACACGGGGACCACGCAAATGTGTCACTGCCTCAGCTAAACGTCGGCTGGCAGTGCCGGCCCTCAGGAGTGCGAGCCTCAGCTTTGTTTGCTGGGCAGGGCACAGCGACCAGCCGGTCCGCAGTGGAGGTAGCGGTAACTGCGGTAACCGTCAGCCCCAGCCCTGTGATTTGCGTGTTCTTAGCGCTCCCAACGCCGGAGGAGGATCGTTCGCATCAGTAGGTCAGGTTCGAAATCCCCTTAACTCCATCGGAAGGGCGGGCCGGAAGTAACGCCGCGATTATGCAAGTTTCGTTCTCAGCAGGGTTCAATCTCCGAGTTGATCGTGACCATTCACGAAGCTTCTTCGAGTCTTCTCAAAATGTATAACAGGGCGCAGGCGGTATCTCTTACATGTGGTCTGAACAAGGCTTGATCAGGGGCTTTTCTAGTGCAATGCAATGGGATCGGCGCCGTTCGGATGACCGCCATAAGTCCCACGGACCTCCACGCATCAGATGGCGACGCTTGCAACGCGATTCCCGTGGAGCTCGGGCAAGAATTCGTACGAAGGCTATGCGGGACGAAATAATTGGCTGAGTCGTCCGAACCTTGGGCGTGTGCAAGGCCGCGTCGGAGGCGCTCGGTTGGCGCCGGTATCTCTAGCCCGGCTTTCCGGCGGCAACGAACTGCAGCGCGCGCTGCATCTGTTGTTCGACGTCGACCAGGCCGGCCGACGAAAAGAGGTCGACGAAGGCGTCTCGGTCGAACATCGTGAGCCCAATTGCGCGGGCGCCGGCGGTCAGGGCGTGCCGGATCGGGGGCGTTTCGCGGGCATAACTTGTCAGGATCGCGATCCGGCCCCCGGGTCTGAGCACCCGCATCATCTCGCGAGCGACCCGGAACGGCTCAGGCATCAGGTACAGGGCGCCGAAACAGCACACAGCGTCGAATGTTTCGTCGCCGAACGGCAACGTGCGGGCATCCCCGCGGACATAACACGTCTGCGGCCCGTTGTTGTCCAACCCAGCCCGCGTCAGCATCGGCGCGGAAATATCGAATCCGACCGCTAGGCCGTCATCCGGTAGCTGCTCTGCCAGCGGCCCGGTGAAATTGCCTGGCCCGCAAGCGACGTCGAGCAAACGTCGAGCAGTTGAGAGATGTAGAGCCGATGCTGCGCGACGTTGCTCGGCCCGGTGGGTGACGCCGCTGGCAACGTAGAAAGAGGTCGGACGCCATAGCCGTTCGTACACGGTCGCGACGAACGGGCTGTTCATGGCGCGCTGAGCAACCGTGGGAACCGGAGAACTCGTCGATTCACCCAGCACGTCGAGGAAACCGTGTCGCAGCACGGCGGTCTTGTCGAGCAGATTGCGGGTCAACTCGACCGGATCCTGGCTCATTGGCTGGCTTTCGTTAAGCGGCGTGGGGGTGGCCTGCCGTCAGGCTAGGGCAGTGCAGTCGATGTCGGCGCCCCGGGTGCGGGCGCCGCCCTGCTCGCAGTGATAATCATTTTCATTCCAGTCCATGAGATGCACCTAGCCGGGTGGACCCGATGAGTGCGGCGCGCGGGCTGCGCGTCGGGTCCATGGAAGTGCTGGTCGTCGGTTTGGTGGCCTGCGCGATCGCAGGAGCGTGGCTGCGCGCCGCCGTGGCGAGCAGTGACGCGCTGGCCACCGCGGGGACCGTGTTCTGCGGGGTCTTCGTCCAGGCCTTGCCCTTTCTGGGATTGGGGGTTCTGGTCAGTGGATTGATCGCGGTGTTTGTGCCACCCGAGCGGCTGGTGCGGTGGCTACCCCGCCGTCCCGAGTCGGCGGTCCTTGCCGCCGGCTTAGCCGGGGTGGCGCTGCCCGGGTGCGAGTGCGGCTCGGTCCCGGTGGCGCGGCGTCTGTTCGGGGATGGCGGGGCGGCGGGCGCGGCCGCATTGACGTTTATGCTTGCCGCTCCGGCCATCAATCCGGTCGTGGTGGTCGCGACGGCCGTCGCGTTCCCCGGTCAGCCGAAAATGGTGATCGCGCGGGTGGGCGCGTCGCTGCTGACCGCCGTCGTGATGGGTTTGGTGTGGTCACGTTGGGGTCGTACTGAATGGATCACACGCCGACTTCCGCCGAACGCGGTGCACGCACCAGGGGCGGGAACCAGGTGGCTGCAGTTCTGCGAAGTGGCCCGGCAGGACTTCCTGCAGGCGGCGGCGTACCTGGTCGTCGGAGCGGCCGCCGCGGCGGCGTTACACGTTGTGGTGCCGCCGCGAGTTTTCGAGCATGTGGGCGCGCACTTGATTCTCGGTATCGCCGTTATGGCGGCGTTGGCAGTGATACTGGCGGTGTGCTCGGAGGCCGACGCTTTCGTGGCCTCAAGCGTGACTATGGTTCCACTGGTGCCGCGGCTGGTGTTCCTGGTGGTGGGGCCGGTCGTTGATGTCAAGCTGCTGGCGATGCAGTCCGGCATGTTCGGGCGAGCGTTCGCTGCCCGGTTTGCTCCTGCCACGTTGGCAGTGGCCATCGCGGCGGCGACCGTGATCGGCGTGCTTTTGCTGGGTGGTTCGGCATGAGGCGCGAAACCGAGAACACCATCCTGCTGCTGGTGGGGTTCAGTATCGGGCTAATCACGCTCACCGGTGCGTTTACCCGCTACGTCAAGCCGACACTATTGCCCTGGCTGGCAATCACCGCCGTTCTCCTGGTTGGCCTCGCCCTGGTGGCGATCGTCGCGGACATACGTCGTGGTGGGCCGGAGCACGATGATGACGGACATTCCCACCGCACCGGTGTCGTGTGGCTGCTCGTTGTGCCCATCGTGGTCCTGATTTTTGTGGCACCCCCGCCGTTGCGGCCACAAGCTGCCGCTCGATCAGTGACAACTGCGTCGAATGACGTGCTGCGCCATGTGTTTCCGCCGCTGCCGCCCGGACGAGCTCCTGAGGTTTCGCTGCCGGAGGTTGTGATGCGGGCAGCCAACGACACCTCGGGGTCGTTGACCAACCGGCTGGTCACAATTACCGGCTTCGTTTTGAACGAATCGGGCGGCATGGATCTTGCCCGCATCGTCATCATCTGTTGTGCCGCCGATGCTCAGCTGGCCCGCATCCACCTGCGCAATCATGACGGCGGCAGTGCTATCCGGTTCGCTGACAGCACTTGGTTGCGGGTGGAGGGTGAGGTGACTCCTGCGGTACGGCAACCCAACACGGCGCCAATCCCGACGCTGCGCGCGGTCACAATTACTCCGGTCGACGCTCCGGCAAACCAATACGCTTGACACCGGGCGTGCGACAGTTGCCGTGGACAGAATCCAACTCATAACCTGAGCTGGCGCAGTAGACGACGGCAACACGGGCGGTCCGGTCATGGCGAAACGGTCATCGCGACTCGAGGGCCTAGCCGACCGGCCGAGCCGCAATTGTGGGATCGGCGGGGTATCGCAATGGCCGGGTTAACCGGTGCGCGGGTGGAAGAACTCGCGGCAATGGACATCTTCGAGGGATGCCCTGCCGAAGACTTAGTGCCATTGGCGGCATGCGTTCAGCCGCTGCGCGCCGCGGCCGGCCAGGTGCTGATGCAGCAGGGCGAGCAAGCTGTTTCGTTCCTGCTCATCTCGTCGGGCACCGCCGAGATCAAGCACATGGGTACCGACGGCGCGGTTGCCGTCGGAGAGGCAGCTGCCGGCACAATCGTCGGAGAGATCGCCCTGCTGCGTAACCGTCCGCGAATCGCGACAGTCACCACGGCCGAACCGCTGAGCGGCTGGATCGGTGACAATGACGCCTTTACCCGGATGGTGCAGATCCCCGGAGTCATGCCGCGGCTGGTGCGCACGGTGCGCCAGCGTCTTGCCGCATTCATTACGCCGATCCCGATACGCATTCGCGATGGAACCCACCTGATGCTGCGCCCGGTCCTACCCGGTGACGACGAGAGGACGGTGCACGGCCACATCCAATTCTCGAGCGAGACGCTGTATCGGCGGTTCATGACGGCTCGTCTTCCCAGCCCGGCATTGATGCACTACCTGTCCGAGGTCGACTACGTGGACCACTTCGTCTGGGTGGTGACCGACGGTGGCGACCCGGTGGCCGACGCGCGGTTTGTTCGCGACGAGGCCGATCCGAAGATCGCCGAGATCGCGTTCACCGTTGCCGATGCCTATCAGGGCCGCGGGATCGGCAGCTTCTTGATCGACGCGCTATCCATCGCCGCCGAGGTCGACGGAGTCGAAAGATTCTCCGCACGAATGCTTTCCGATAATCTGCCAATGCGCACGATCATCGACCGCTACGGCGCGGTCTGGCAGCGCGAAGACGTCGGGGTGATCACCACCGTCATCGATGTGCCAGGTCGGCGCGACTTGCACTTGAAGCGTGACATGGCTGACCAGATCGAGCGCGTCGCCCGCCAAGTGATCGAGGCGGTCGGCTGATCCGGGTCGTCAGCCACCACATGGGTTTGTCGGGCCGCGTCTCGTGATATGAACGGGCATGCGGCCGTTCTGGATTGGTGCGGTGCTAGCCCTGCTGGTGACCGCATGCGGCCATTCGCCCGCGCCTAAACCGTCGGCCTCGCCTTCGTCGTCGGCTCATGCCGCCGCCGTCAACCCCGCCAACATCAAGCGGGTCGTTCGCGAGTTGCCGACCAATTATGAGGTCACCACCGGAATCCCCAGCGGAGCCTCACCCAGGGTGATCTGGAGTCTTGAAGCAGACGCAGCAGATATAAGGGCCAAGCCGCCACAGTGCGCTTCACTCGCCGACCCGGGCAATGGACGCGAGCAATCCGCACAGGGCGTGTCCGGGTCAGGTGCGGGCGGCATCATCGACTCGATCGTCGTTGCTTTGCCAGGCCCCGTGGACCTCGACCACAACCTGGTCGCCGCATGTGGCCAATGGACTATGACCGCTGGGCACACCACGGCCAGTGTTCGCCTCACCAACCCCCCGCACGTCGACGACGCCGAGACGCTCGGCATGGTGGTCGACATCAAGTCATCCGTGGAGGCGGGCACCGAAATCGATTCGCGGGCATACACATTCACCGCGTACCTGGGTAACTATTACGCGTTCACCACACTGACCACCGACCCGGGTTCAGCGCTGCCGGCACTCCCACCCCAATTCGCCGCTGATCTGCTCGTCAAAACGGTGTCCACGTTACGCAGCTGAGGATCTGCTTTGGGTAGATTAGCCACGATGTTGAAGGTGGTGTTCGCGATCGCATCGGTATGCGTGCTCGCCGGCTGCTCATCGGGTGAGGATACCTCCTCTACGAAGGCGGAAATCAGCAAGGTTGCCGGCGTGAAGTCCAGCTTCGGACCCGAGTACAAAGTCACCGACATCAGCGAAAGGGCGATCGATCCTAAGCTTCTGTCCGCCCGGAAGCTGCCCGAGGGGCTGAGTTTCGATCCCGCCAACTGCGCGAAAGTGGCACTGGGGCCGGACATGCCACCGGATTTGCAGGGAAATATGGCCGCAGTCTCCGCCGAGGGCAATGGCAACCGATACGTCGTCATTGCGGTCGAGACCTCCAAGCCGGTGCCGGTCAACGACCCCGGGACGGACTGCACCAAGGTGGCCTTCTCCGGGCCCCAGTTGCGGGGCGGTCTCGAGGTGATCGATGCGCCGCATATCGACGGAACGCACACGCAGGGCGTGCACCGGGTGCTGCAAGCGCTGGTCGGCACAGCGGCCCGCACCGGCGAGCTCTACGACTACTCCGCTCAGTTTGGCGACTACCAAGTGATCGTCATCGCCAATCCGCTCGTGGTGCCGGACCAGCCGATTGCGAAGGTCGACACGCAACGTGCCCGCGACTTACTCGTCAAGGCGGTGGCCGCGGTCCGGAGTTGACCGCGCGATCAGACTCCTAGCGGACGTCGCGTGGCCGGAACTGGATGCTGATGCGCGGACCTGTGGGCGCTGACGTCTTGGGGACCGCGTGTTCCCAGGTGCGTTGGCATGATCCGCCCATCACCAGCAGATCGCCGTGTGCCTGCGGCAGCCGCAGCGACGGGCCGCCGCCGCGCCGCCGCAATGCGAAGGTACGGGTGGCGCCCAGACTGACGATGGCCACCATGGTGTCCTCAGCGCTACTGCGACCGATGGTGTCGCCATGCCAGGCCACGCTGTCGGAGCCGTCGCGATAGCAACACAACCCCACCGTGGTGAAGGGCTCACCGAGCTCGCCTGCGTAAATGTCGTTGAGCCGCCGACGCAGCCGCGCCAGCAGGGGATGCGGAGGATCTTCGACAGCGAGGTCGTGAAAACTCACCAGCCGCGGCACCTCGACCACCCGGTCGTACATCTGGCGGCGTTCAGCCCGCCACGGCACCGCCGACAGCAGGGCGTCGAGCAGGTCATCGGCACCCGTCAACCAGCCGGCGCGGATCTCGATAAAAGCGCCGTCACCGAGTTGTCTGCGCTCGGTGTGCTCGAACAGCGAGCCCTGTACCGCGGTGCCCACGCCCCGAGTCTATCGCACATTCGTTCGATGAATTGGCATGGACCGGGCCGCAACCGGCGTCGCCGGGTATGGCGTGAGAGTCAAGATTGGCGCGGCTACCGTTTAGCTGTGGCTGTTGTTGAGCTGAGCACCAATTCCGAGGTAGGCACGCTACGGGTCGCCATCCTGCACCGCCCCGGCGCCGAGCTGCGGCGACTCAACCCGCGCAACAATGACCAGCTGCTGTTCGACGGTTTGCCTTGGGTAGCTCGTGCGCAGGAGGAGCATGATCAATTCGCCGAGCTGTTGCGTTCCCGCGGCGTGGAGGTGCTGCTGCTGTCCGACCTGCTGACCGAGGCGCTGAACCACAGCGGGGCCGCTCGGATGCAGGGGGTTGCCGCCGCAGTCGATGCGCGTCGGCTCGGTGCTCCGCTGGCACAAGAGCTTTCGGCCCACCTACGGGGCCTCGAGCCGGTCAGGTTGGCACATGTGCTGATGGCCGGCATGACGTTCAACGACCTCCCGCCCGGCACCCGGACCGATGTGTCACTGGTGCTTCGCATGCACCATGGGGGAGACTTCGTCATCGAGCCATTGCCGAACCTGGTGTTCACCCGTGACTCGTCGATATGGATTGGGCCGCGCGTCGTGATCCCGACGCTGGCGCTGCGGGCGCGGGTTCGCGAGGCGTCGTTAACCGACCTCATCTATGCGCATCACCCGCGGTTCACCGGCGTGCGGCGGGCCTACGAGTCCCGAACCGCTCCGATCGAGGGTGGTGACGTGCTGTTGCTCGCGCCCGGTGTGCTCGTGGTCGGGGTCGGCGAGCGGACCACCCCGGCCGGTGCGGAAGCGTTGGCGCGCAGCCTATTTGATGATGACCTCGCTCACACGGTGCTCGCCGTGCCGATCGCCCAGAAACGTGCACAAATGCATCTGGACACGGTGTGCACGATGGTCGATACCGACACCGTGGTGATGTACGCCAACATTGTCGACACACTCTCGGCATTCACGATCCAGCGCTCGAACGACGGCGTGACCATCAGCGACGAGGCTCCATTCCTCGAGGCCGCGGCCAAGGCGATGGGGATCGACAAGCTGCGGGTCATAGATACCGGTTTGGATCCGGTCATCGCCGAACGCGAACAGTGGGACGACGGCAACAACACGTTGGCATTAACGCCGGGTGTCGTCGTCGCCTATGAGCGCAACGTGCAGACCAACACCCGCCTGGAGGAGGCGGGCATCGAAGTGCTGACCATCGCAGGGTCGGAATTGGGTACCGGCCGTGGCGGTCCGCGTTGCATGTCCTGTCCGGTCGCCCGTGACCTGATGTAGCAGACGGTGCGCGTCAACGCCAGCTGGGCAGCCAGATCTCCATGTTCCAGGTCTGTTGTGAAATGGGCAGACCGGTGAGCACCGGGAATAACCAGGCGAAGTTGGTCACCACCAGGGCGACGTAGCAGGACACGACGATGAGGCCCAGCGTGCGACGTTCCGAGCTTTGACCAGGGCGGTAGAGAATATCGCCGCAGATCAGCGCGATTGCCATGACCAAGAACGGCGCCATCGTGGCCGCGTAGAACAAGTACATCTGTCGGTCGATGTCGGCGAACCAGGGCAGCCACCCGGCGCAGTAGCCGACCAGGACCACGGCGTAGCGCCAGTCCCGGCGCACAAATGCTCGCCAGCAGGCGTAGATCAACACCGGCACCGCCAGCCACCACATGGCAGGAGTGCCGACCAGCATCTCCGCTTTCACGCACGATTGCGCCCCGCAACCCGCAACGTTCTGCTGATCGATGGCATAGAGCACCGGCCGCAACGACATTGGCCAGCTCCAGGGTTTGGATTCCCACGGGTGGTAGTTGCCGGCGGAATTCGTCAAGCCGGCATGGAATTGCAGAGCCTTCACGCTGTAGTGCCACAGGGAGCGAATGGCATCGGGCAGCGGGACATCGCTGTGCGGGCCGATCGACAGGCCCACCTCGTGTCGGTCGATCGCGGTCTCCGACGCGAACCACGGCGCGTAGCTGGCCATGTACACCGCGAACGGGATGAGCACCAGCGCGTAGGCGGTGGGGATCAAGTCGCGTCGCAGAGCCCCCAGCCAGGGCCTGGTCACCTGGTACTGCCGTCGCGCCGCCACGTCGAATGCCAAGGACATCACACCAAAGAAGATCACGAAGTAAAGACCGGACCACTTTGTCCCGCAGGCCAATCCGAGGAGCACCCCGGCGCCGAAGCGCCACCAGCGCACGCCCAGCCGCGGACCCCACACGGTTTCGGCGCTGCGGCCCACCAGTAGCGCGACGTGCATCCGTTGGCGCACCTGATCGCGGTCGACGATGAGCGCGCCGAACGCCGCGACCACGAAAAAGGTGAGCAAGCCGTCGAGCAGCGCGGTCCGCGCGGCGACAAAGCTAACGCCATCGCCGATGAGCAGCACGCCGGCGATAGCGCCGACCAATGTCGATCGGCTGATCCGCCGCACAATCCGCATCACCAGCGTCACCACGACCACGCCAAGCAGCGCGCCGGTGAACCGCCAGCCCACTCCGTTGTAACCGAAGATCGCCTCGCCGATCGCAATCAGTTGCTTGCCGACCGGCGGGTGGACGACCAGGCCAAACCCGGGGTTGTCTTCCACCCCGTGGTTGTGCAGCACCTGCCAGGCCTGAGGTGCGTAATGCTTCTCGTCGAAGACCGGTGTGCCCCCGTCGGTCGGCGAGCCCAGGTTGAGGAACCGGGTCACCGTTGCCAGCACTGTGATCACGCCGGTCGCGACCCAGCCGCGGATGTGGTCGGTTGGACCGAAATCTGCGACCGGAACCAGCGGGCCCGGGCTGACGACGGGTACGACACGCTCCTGCACGGCGACGGAGGTTTCGCGGGGCGGAGCGGTCATCACGCCGATCGTAGGCTGTCCGTCATGACCTCTGGTCGCCTGTTGCTCGGTGCGACCCCGCTGGGCCAGCCGTCGGATGCATCGCCACGGCTTATCGATGCGCTCGCCGGTGCCGACGTGGTGGCGGCCGAGGACACCCGGCGATTGCGAACCCTGGCCAGGGCGCTCGACGTTCGGATCACCGGCCGGGTGGTCAGCCTGTTTGATCAGGTCGAGGCGGCGCGAGTGCCTGCCCTGGTCGACGCGGTCAAAGGTGGTGCGACGGTGCTGGTGGTCAGCGACGCCGGAATGCCGGTGATCAGCGACCCTGGTTACCGGCTGGTCGCGGCGTGTGTCGATGCTGGCCTGCCGGTGCGATGTTTGCCTGGGCCGTCCGCGGTAACTACCGCGTTGGCCGTATCCGGTCTGCCGTCGGAGAAGTTCTGCTTCGAGGGTTTCGCCCCGCGCAAGAGCTCGGCGCGCAGAACATGGCTGGCCTCACTGGCCGACGAGCGGCGCACCTTTGTGTTCTTTGAATCGCCGCGCCGGTTGGCGGCGTGCCTGCGCGATGCCGTCGAGCAGCTCGGCGGTGCGCGGCCGGCAGTGGTCTGTCGGGAGCTGACCAAGGTGCACGAGGAAGTGGTGCGCGGATCGCTCGACGAGCTGGCTACGTGGGCGGCCGACGGCGTGCTCGGCGAGATCACCGTCGTGGTGGCCGGCGCGATCCCGCGTGCCGACCTGCCGTCGTTGGTAGCACAAGTGGAGGACCTCGTCGCGGGGGGTGCTCGCGCTAAGGACGCCTGCGGCGAGGTGGCCGCGGCGCATCCGAGTGTGCGGTCACGCCAGCTCTACGACGCGGTGTTGCGGTCACGCCGACAGTGAGCTGGGCCCGCTAACCGACCGATGCCGCGGTCGCCCTGCACGGCAGCCCGACGACGGGAGCCGCCTTATGCAGGCATTCCTCCCATTCGGCGTCGGGGTCGGAGTCGGCGGTGATCCCGCCGCCGACTCCGAGTAGGGCGCTACCCGCGGCGTCGAACTCGACGGTGCGGATCGCTACGTTCAGCTCGCATCCGGCGATCGGTGATGCCAAACCTATTGTACCGCAATATATTCCGCGACAATGCTGCTCCCATTGCGAAATCAATTGGCGGGCACGATGCTTGGGGGTTCCGGTGACGGAGGCCGGCGGGAAGGCGGCGTCCAGCAGTGCCGACGTTGGCAGCTCGACGGGAACCCGCGCCGACACGGTGGACACCAGGTGCCACACGCCCGGCGCGCGCCGCACGACCAGCAGCTCGGGCACGGTGACCGTGCCGGTGATCGCCACCCGGCCAAGGTCGTTGCGGACCAGGTCCACGATCATGATGTTCTCGGCCACGTCTTTTGCCGAAGCCCGCAGTGCCGACGGCCAGGCATCCAGCGGAAGGGTGCCCTTGATTGGGCTGGACGTCACGACCGCACCACGGCGCCGCAGGAAAAGCTCGGGAGACAGCGACGCCACCGCACCCCATGGTCCAGCGACATAGGCCGCCCGGGCCGGAGAAGTGCGTGCGACGGCGTCGATGAAGAAGTCCAGCGGGGCCCCCGTGACGGTCCCGGTGAACTGTGTGCACACGCACGCCTGGTAGACCTCGCCGGCGCGAATCGCGTCCAGGCAGGCCAGCACTCCGCAGCGGTGTGCCTCCCGGTCGGCCGCGTCCCATTCGATCCGGCAATTGCGTGCAGGTGCCGGTGTTGCAGCCAGCGCGGCGGTCAGCCAATCCGGCATCGGTGCACCGGAAAGGCTTTCGTACCACCACTGCCCGTCCCGGTCGCGGCGCAGCACGCAGTCGGTCCAGCCGCCGGCAGCCTCGGGGATCCGGTTGGGTAGCCCGTCGGCGCCAGCGTCGGGATAGGACAGGTAGCCGACCCAGCCGCCGCCCACCGCTGTGGAGTCGGTTGTCTGCGAGCCCAACTGGACCGCGAAGGCGTCATCGACGTCCACCGGGTGCACCGAAAGGCTCGGCGCGATCACCGCCAGAGCGTCGAACCACTCGCCGGTCAGTGCGGCAGGCGGCGGCAGACCGAGCCGGCTGGCGGCGTCACCAATGGCGCGCAGCACACGGGGTGCCTCGCCAAGGTCGCCGATCGGATCGACTCGCACAGCCCTAGCTTGACAGAACGATGGATTTTCGCACCCCAGGCCTCTGTCGCTCAGCCGCGGCTGATGTCGCGAGCGGTCGCCACGGCCGCCAGCTTCTCAGGGTTACGCATCACGTAGAAGTTGGTGATCTTTTCGTCGGCGATCTCCAGCGTGATCACCCCCTCAAGCTGTTCGCCGAGGTAGAGCAACACCGCGGGCGCGCTGTTACAGGTCACCATCTCCACGTGCAGCGTTGCCCCGGCTCTGCGTATCAGCCCGGCGATGGCCCTGGCCACCCGTTGGGCCCCAACCACCGGCCTGCGGGCCGCCGACACCTTGCCGCCACTGTCGGCCATCCAGGTGGCATCCGGGGCGAGCATCGTCATCAGCGCTTCCACATCACCGCTGGCCGCCGTGGCCAAAAACTGGGCGGTGATCTCCGCGCTGCGTTCTGGGTCCACGGCGTCAAATCGCTTCCGTCGCGCTCGCACGTGTTCGCGTGCCCGGTGCGCGACCTGTCGTACGGTCGGCGCCGGTTTGCCCACCGCCTCGGCAATCTCGCCGTACTCGAAACCGAACACCTCCCGCAGCACGAATACCGCGCGTTCGTCCGGGCTCAGCGTTTCCAGCAAGACCAACATCGCCATCGAAACCGATTCCGCCAGAACGACATCGGCTGACGGGTCCTGGTCGTCCAGTAGCAGCGGCTCGGGCAGCCAGGGCCCCACGTACTCCTCGCGGCGACGTGCGTCGGCCCGCAGCGCGTTGAGCGCCTGACGGGTGACCAGTTGGGCCAGGTAGGACTTGGTGTCGCGCACCGTGGCCAGGTTGACATCCGCCCACCGCAGATAGCTGTCCTGCAAGACGTCATCGGCCTCCGTTGCCGAGCCAAGGATTTCGTAAGCAATGGTGAACAGCAACGGGCGTAGCACCGTGAAACGTTCGGCGTGCTCACCACCGGCGATCATCGCAGCGCGACCTGCTGATCGGCCAACAGTTGCGCGCGCCGATTGCCGCCCTTCAGCCAGAAGTACGAGCCGGGCTTGGCGGCTTCGCGCCGGATCGCCCACACCGTGCCCTTACAGATTGCTTCCTTGACGGACGCGGCGCTTCGGCCACCCAAGACCACGTTCACCGGGGTGTCGTCGGTACGCGCGAACTGAACGGTGCCGTGGGCGCGGCCCAGGCTGATGCACTGCCCCACGAATGCCTGGTTCAGCACCGCGGGCGTGTTTCCGGCGATGCGGCTGAGCACGGTGTTGGCGGCTTGGGCCCCCAACGGCCCAGCGGCTTGGCAGCTCATCCGCAACGGTTGGCCCGACGGCGCGGCGGCGTCGCCGGCAGCGACGATGCGG
>DATIOT010000161.1:0-2797 GCA_035472875.1 Mycobacterium sp. | reverse complement strand
CGCAGCGAGCCGTTCACCGCTCCCGGTGGTTGCGCTAGGATGGCTTGATAGCTCGGGCCGCCACCCCGGCCGACGGTACCGCCGCGACCGTGGAAGAGCCGCAACCGAATTCCGGTTTTGCGGGCCACTTCGACAAGAGCCAGCTCGGCCCGGTAAACCGCCCAGTTGGCGGCTAGATACCCGCCGTCCTTGTTGGAGTCGGAATAGCCGAGCATGACTTCCTGCGATTCGCCCCGGGCGGCCACCAGGGCCCGATAAAGCGGAAGCTCCAGCATCGCATGCAGAATCGTGGCGCCATTGTGCAGATCGTCGATCGTCTCGAACAGCGGCGAAATGCCCACCGGGCAGTACGGTTCCGGCCCGGACGCGTCCAGCAGCCCAGTCTCTTTGAGCAGGATCGCGGCCTCCAATACGTCCGACACGGACTGGCACATCGAGATGATGTAGTTGGGCACCGCTGCCGGACCATAGCGCTCGACGGCGTGGGCGGCGGCCGCGACGACATCCAGCTCGCTGCGCGTCAAGTCGGACAATTGCGCGCGGTCGCCGACCAGCGGGCGGCGGGTGCTCAGTTCGCCTACCAGCAGCTCGACCCGCTCGTCTTCGGGTAACGAGCTGTAATCGGGGTGCACCCCGGCCCACGCCAGCAGCTCGCGGACCACCTCTTCGTGCACGTCGGAGTTTTGCCGCATATCCAGGCCGGACAAATGAAAACCGAAGACGTGCACGCCTTCTCGCAACCGGGCCAGCCGATCGTCGGCCAGCAGCGCACCGCCGTGTGTGCGCAACGAAACGTCGACGGTGTCGAGGTCAGCGCGCATTTCGGCCGGCGTGGCATATCGTGGCAAGCCCAGGTCAAGCTCATGCTGCGGTTGCCGGTCCAGGATCTCGGCGGCGGTCGCCGTGAGCCGACCGCGGATCACCCGCACGGCCCGCCGGTATGGCTCATCGGCGCGGGCTCTCTCCGGGCAGCCCTCAGCCACCGCGCCCAGCTCGGGTGTGACGGTGATAAGTCGCGCCGACATCGAGAGCTCCTGCTCCAGGTCGGTGAGTTCGGCCAGGTAGTGCGCCAGCGCGGTAAACGCGGCGCTGCCGGTGGCCCGCCGGACCACCTCGGCGGTCACATTCGGGTTTCCGTCGCGATCACCGCCGATCCAGGAGCCCGGTTGCAAAATGGGCTCGGAGAGCAGGTCGGCGTCGGGCCAGCGGGCGCGTAATGCGTCGCGAACCCCGAAGTTCACCTGCGGGATCACCTCAAATAGCGCGGCCGGGTAATACCGCAGGCCGACGTCGATCTCGTCGGTGATCTGCAGCCGGGATAGCCGGATCAGCGCGGTCTGCCACAGCGTGAGGACCTGACGGCGCAACTCGACTTCGATGTTGCGGCCGTCGTCGGTCTCGGTGTGCCCCCCGGCGTGTAGTCGCATCAACTGGGTGATCCGGTGCTGGGTGACGAATACAGTGCGCCGACGGGTCTCGGTGGGATGGGCTGTGATCACCGGGGAAACCAGCGCCCCCTTCAGGGCACCGGCCACCATGGCCGAATCAAGCTCTGCCAGATCGAGTCTCGCGTAGGTGGCGGCCAGGCTGCTGTCTTGCGGACGCTCGCCGGCGTCGACGTGAATAGCGCGTCGGCGTTCCCGGTGGATGTCTTCGGCAACGTTGGCCAGCAGCGCGAAATGGCTGAACGCCCGGATGATCGGGATCGCCAGGTGGATGTCGATGCCGTCGAACATGCGGGACATCTCGGCCCGATCGATCTCAGAACGCCGCACCCGAAAGGACTCCACCCGGGCGCGCTCCACGAGGTCGAATACTTCGTCACCGTTCTGCTCACGCACGGTGTCGCCGAGGATGCTGCCGAGCAACCGGATGTCGGCGCGCATCGGCTCGGTCGCCTCGCGACCGACCCGGGTCCGCTGAACGGCACCGATCGGCGCCAGCGCGGCGTCGGAAGCCTCAACCATGCGTCCCAGTATCGGTGCGGAGCGCGTCGTCCGCCCGCCGACAGGGTCAGCGTCAGCGGTACTTGACCAGCAGAGCCATACCGACGATGCAGACCAGCCAGATGCCGGTGATGAACAACGTCAACCGGTCCAGGTTCTTCTCCACCACCGTCGACCCGGACAGGCTCGACTGCACGCCGCCGCCGAACAGTGTGGACAGGCCGCCCCCCTTGGCACGGTGCAGCAGCACCAGCAACACCACCAGCACGCTGGTGACCACCAGCGTGATCTGCAGGGCCAATTCCATGACCGACAGACTACCGGTACCGCTCGAGCCGCCGTAACCGACACTTCGGCGACCGGTGGGCGCGGCATCATCCGGTTCGTTTTGGCAAAGCGAAGACCAGCGCGAAGGCCGCGATGCTGAGCGCGGCGCTTGCCGCCATGGCGAGGGTGGCGCTGTGACCAAACGCCAGCGCAACCGCGTCGGCGCTGGCTGGGAAGTGAAGGGTGCCGAACAGGACCGTGCCAATGATCGCGATCCCGATCGCGCTGCCCACGCGCTGCATGGTGCCGATCACCCCGCTGGCCGCGCCCGCGTCTTCCGGGTCGACAGTGGCGACGATGAAATCGACGTTGGGCGCGATGAAAAAGCCGCTGCCAACACCCGCGATCAGCAGTGGAGCGACCAGCTGCCAGCCGCTGTAGCCGGTGGAGGGCGTCAGTGCGAGAAGAAGCCAGACCGCGGTGATACCGACGGCGACCATACCCAGCCCAGCCACGAGTACATTGCGGCCGAAACGGACGGCGAAGGTGTCACTTTGGGAGGCGCCGCCGATCAACCCGATCGC
>DATIOT010000160.1:0-2785 GCA_035472875.1 Mycobacterium sp. | reverse complement strand
TTGACGGAGCTGACCCACCATCATGGCGACACGCTGCTGGATCTGGCCGACCTCTACATGCGCCGGGACAAGAACGGCCACTACACCAACGCCACCGACGCCCGGGTGGCGATCGACTGCGTCGACGATCTGCCAGTCAAGGATCGCGCCAAGGCCATCGACGAAGACCGCCGCTCGCGCGAGGTCGCACCGTTCATGAGCTACGGGAAATTCACGGGTGACGCCCCGTTGGCCACCTGCGCATTCTGGCCGGCGCCGCCGACCAGTAAACCGCACACCATCTCCGCGCCCGGTCTGGCGCCGACCGTGGTGGTGTCGACGACGCGTGATCCGGCGACGCCATATAAGGCCGGCGTCGACCTGGCGAACCAACTACACGGCTCGTTGCTCACTTTCGACGGCACTCAGCACACGGTCGTCTTCCAGGGCAACAGCTGTATCGACGACTACGCGACGGCATACCTCATTAGTGGCACTGTGCCGTCCAAGGGGGCGAAGTGCTAGCGCCGCCGCAGCAGCGGGACTCCAAATGTAAAGACCACGCAGGAGATAACGAGACCAAGGTGTGACCTTTGGGATCACTACCCGTGGCCGACGCGTGGGACTATTGGCAGCCATGTGGCGCATGAGACGGTTGTGCTCTGCGCTGCTTTCGTTGATGCTGACGGCGGTGGCAGCCGTGGCGGCTCTGGTGGCAGCGCCGATGGCGGGAGCGACACTGACCTGGGGCAACTGCGCCCGCTTCCTCAAGCACCCTGACGACGTTCCCACCGCGCAGTGCGCAGGCGTTCCGGTCCCCGTCGACTACAACAACCCCGGTGCCGGCACGGCTCAGCTCGCAGTTATCCGAATTCCGGCAACGGGCCCGCGGATCGGGGCGCTGCTGATGAACCCCGGCGGACCCGGAGCCTCGGCGGTCGATGCCGTCGCCGCATTGGCGGCCGGCCTGGCCAACTCCGAGATCAGCCGGCGTTTCGATTTGGTGGGCTTCGATCCCCGCGGTGTCGGCCACTCCACGCCGGCGCTGCGCTGCCAGACCGACGCGGAGTTCGATACCTACCGGCGTGATCCGATGGTCGACTACAGCCCGGCCGGCGTCGCGCACATCGAGCAGGTGTACCAGCAGCTGGCCCAGCGCTGCGTCAACCGGAACGGGCCGGCATTCTTGGAGAACGTCGGAACCGCTTCCGCCGCACGCGACATGGACGTGGTGCGCCAGGCGTTGGGCGACGACCAAATCAACTACCTCGGCTACAGCTACGGCACCCGATTGGGGACCGCCTACGTCGAGCGGTTCGCCGACCATGTTCGCACGATGGTGCTCGACGGTGACATCGACCCGAGCGTGGGGCCGATCGAGGAAAACCTCAAGCAGCAGGCCGGGTTTCAGGCCGCGTTCAACGATTACGCGGCGGATTGCGCCCGCTCGCGGGACTGCCCGCTGGGCACCGACCCGGCGCAATGGGTCACCAACTTCCACCAACTGGTCGACCCGCTGGTCGCCAAACCCGCTGTCACGTCGGACCCGCGCGGACTGAGTTACGCGGACGCGAACACGGGCGCCATCAATGCCCTTTACACCCCGCAGTTCTGGAAATACCTGACCAGCGGCCTGCTCGGTCTGCGGCGACACACTGACGCCGGCGACTTATTGATGCTGGCCGACGAGTATTACGGCCGCGACGACGACGGGCATTACGACAACTCGCAGGACGCCTTCAATGCGGTCCGCTGCGTCGACGCGCCCTCTCCGAAGGACCCAGCGGCCTGGGTGGACGCCGATCGCCAGATGCGCCAACTCGCGCCGTTCTTGTCCTACGGGCAGTTCCCCGGTTACGCGCCTCGCGACCTGTGCGCACTTTGGCCGGTACCCGCGACGTCGGCGCCGGCGCCGGCCGCCCCCGTGGCTCCGGGCAAAGTCGTGGTCGTCTCCACCACCCACGACCCGGCCACCCCCTATCAGGCCGGGGTCGAGTTGGCCCGCCAGCTCGGCGCACCGCTGATCACCTACGAGGGCACCCAACATACGGTGGTCTTCAACGGTGACCAATGCGTTGATGGCGCCGTGGATAGTTACCTGATCGACGGATTGGCGCCGGGAAACTTACGCTGTTCGGCCCGGTAGTAACACAGATTTAACTGGTTTTGCATATTGTTCGAGGTATGGACCGACAAAAGGAATTTGTGCTCCGCACGCTGGAGGAGAGGGACATCCGTTTCGTCCGGCTGTGGTTCACCGATGTACTGGGCACCCTCAAGTCGGTCGCGATCGCCCCTGCCGAACTAGAGGGCGCCTTCGAAGAAGGCATCGGCTTCGACGGATCCTCCATCGAGGGGTTCGCCCGCGTCTCGGAGTCGGACACCGTAGCTCACCCCGACCCGTCCACCTTCCAGGTGCTGCCGTGGACCACCGCCGCCGGCCACCACCACTCGGCGCGGATGTTCTGCGACATCACCATGCCGGACGGCTCGCCGTCCTGGGCAGACCCGCGCCACGTGCTGCGTCGTCAACTGAGCAAAGCCAGCGACCTCGGCTTCTCCTGCTACGTGCATCCCGAGATCGAGTTCTTCCTGCTCGAGCCCGGCCCGGAGGACGGATCGACACCCATCCCGGCCGACAACGCCGGCTACTTCGACCAGGCAGTGCACACCGCCTCCAACTTTCGCCGGCACGCGATCGACGCTTTGGAGTTCATGGGGATCTCGGTCGAATTCAGCCACCATGAAGGCGCGCCCGGACAGCAGGAGATCGACTTACGCTTCGCGGACGCGCTGTCGATGGCTG
>DATIOT010000159.1:0-3514 GCA_035472875.1 Mycobacterium sp. | reverse complement strand
GATCTGGTCCATTTGGGCGAGTTTTGCCTCCGCGCCGGCAAGGCTGACTTTGAGGCCTTCGGCCTCGCCGTACCAGCGGTGCGATTCGGCTTCGGCGATGCGGGCGTGCAGGTTGTCGCGGATCTCTTGCAGCCGTGTGCGGGCGACCGGATCCGGTCTCAGCAGCGGGCATCGTAGGCAGCTGTGTTCGTGAATTTCCCTGGAATTTTGGCGTGTTGCGGGTGACGCCGTTGCCCAGTTGACGGGGCCAAATCGGCCCGGGGCGGCGCCAGAAGGTGCGGTCGATCAGTCGTCTGGCCGGTGCCGAACGGGATCGATGGAAGTGAGGTGTGCCGTGCGTGACCGGCTGGTGTTCCGTCGGAGGTTGTCGTTCTCGACTGTGAGTGTGTGCAGTGCGCGGGCGAAGACCTCGTTCGTGGTGCGGTAGTTGTCGCGTTCTCCCCGGAGTTCGTCGATGCGCGCCTTCAGTTGCGCGATTTCTTTGTGCAGCTTGGCTTCTCGGTCTGTCATTCCTTTGCGTGCGCGGCGTTCGGCGTAGAACCGGTCCTTGAGGTCGGTGTGCTTGTGGGTCAGCTTGTTTCGCTTCAGCCCGGCCTCGGCAGCGAGGGTGATGATGGCGAGGTTGCCGGACGAACGCAGAGGTGTTCCGGCGAGGAGTCGTTCCATGGCGGCGATGATCGCGTCGCGTTCGTCCTGGTCAGTCACGGTTTTCTCGACTCCTCGGTGATGGTGGTCTTGCTCCCCTCGTGCCGGTCGGCGACTCGTTGCAGGGCCGCGATGCGCTGTTTGAGTCGCTCCTTCAGCGGGACCGGAGTCAGGGAGCTGGCAACCTGCTCGGCCAGTTCGGTGATCTCTCGTTGCAGCTGGCCGATGTGGGTGTCGGTGCGGGCGATGTTGGCGCAGGCCGGATCACAGCGGTCGATAGCCGGCGGTAGCGCCCGATTGTTTCGCCGGGCCCGTTCGGGGTGGCATAGGGCTTTGGCAGGGTCGTGGTTGCAGGTCAGGAAGGCGTTCGGGTTGTCGTAGACGTGGTACTCGGGCTCTTCGAGCAGGGATTCAGCCTGCCGGGGAGTGAGGAACTTGCCTTCGAATCGACTGCGGGCGTTGCGCGCCGCCGCGATCATGCGGTCCGCTGCCGGGCCGGAGACACCATGGCCGTTGTGCAGGTTGTCGGCGACGGTGTCGAGGTAGTCGGCCATGGCTCGGGCGGTTTCGATATCGAGCACCCGCCGCAGGCCCTGACGGGCTCGGCCGGAGTAGCCCTCGCCGACTACGGAGGTTCGCAGGTGCCCGTATTGCAGTGCCAGAGCGATGCGGCCGCCGGGAAGGCGGCCGATGTGCCAGGCGATGGTGCGGCGGAAGCGCATGACGACGATGTCGCCGTCAGGGTCGTCGGGGATCCGTTCGCCGGCAAGGCCGTTGCAGTCGGCGTAGTCGTTGACCCATGCGGTGAACGATTCGATCCGGTCGTTGGCGGCCTGTGTCGTCATCGCACCGCCGGCGCGCTGCCGGCCGCCGGTGATCCAGGACGGGTTCGCGGGGAACAGCAGCGGTCCGTCGACGATGCGTTCGAGCACCCGGATAGCGTCGGCGACCGGCGGGACCACGGTCCAGGGGACCTCGCGGGCGACGCCGCCGCGGGCGGGTGTGCCGTCACGGTTGCGTGCGCCTTTGAAGGACAAGCCGTGCAGCTGGTAGCGGATGCTGCCGGTGCCGTCGTCGATCGGGTCGGGACAGCAGCCGACCTGGAGTTCGAGGGCTTCGCCGGGGCGGACACCGCTGAGGTAGAGCGTCACGACCATCGCGGCGGTCGCCAGGCGCGTCAAGAGACGCGGCGCTTCATGAAAGTGGATGTGCGGCTTCCATTTCCGGCTGTGAATCGTGCCGTTCACCGGTGACTCCAGCGGTGCGTCTAAGCCGACGGGAACGTTGCGCTCGCGGTATTTGGCCGCCTCATACTTGACGTGGCGTTCACTGGTTTCGAACATTCCGGCGAGGTATTGGGCGGCAAGCCCGCGCCGTCCGCGGGCGACCCCACCGGGCAGTTCACCATGCTCGGTGACCCACTCGTCCAGGAACGCGCGCAGCGCGGTGGTGGCATCGGGATTGGGTTGGTCTCGGACGAGGGTGAGCAGTCGCTGGTGTTCGCGCCAGGCAGCGATGATGTCGTCGGCGAAGTCGAGGAAACGCAGGGACCAGATCAGCAGTGGTGACATCACCGCCGGATGGATCGCCGGCGTGGTGTTCTCGTTCGAAGTCGTGTCGGTGCCGAGGTAGTGTTTGACGCCGTCTTTTTCCCAGGGCGGCATAGGGATTCGGTCTCCGGCCGGCAGGTGCGGGGCGAATCCCCACAACAGTGTGACGGCGTTGAGGTCGTCCTGCGCGATGGCAGTCGAGCAGCCGCGCCGGCCGACGTGGGCGGCGTAGTCGGCGAGCAGGTCGTTGTCGACCTCGTGCAGGCTCGTGACACGGTGGGCGACGAGCCAGACGGCGAAGCGCCGCCATCCGCGGAATACCTGGTCCATGGTGCCGGGTGCGGGCCATTCGACGCGGGCGGTGGCAGTTCGATCCAGCAGACTGGTGGGGGTGGGCAGGTTGACCAGGGCCCATCCGGCTCGGCGGAACGATTCACGCATGGTCTCGGGAAATGCGGCCCAGTTCACCGTCTTTCCGACCTCGCTGCGGCGGCGGCTCAGCACGGTGTAGTTCCAGCGTTGATCACCGAATCGCGACACTCGGTCCGGGCTGACGCCGTCCGGGAGCCGGTCGGTGGTGGCGAACGGGTCGTCGGGCCCGACGGTCCAGGTCCCATCTACCCGTCCGATGGCGGCCGGTGATGCTGTCACGTATCGAGTCCTCGATGCAGAAGTCGGTCGATCAAGGTGCGGTCGGTGTCGCTGATGGCGCGCATTGCGGTCGCCTGCTCGGCGGTGGTGGTGTGTTCGGCGAGCAACAGGTGCAGGCGCTGGAAGTGCTCGTGCCAGTCCTGGTCCCAGACGGCCTGGTCGACAGTTGCTCGTAGTTCGTTCAGTCCGCGGTGCAGATAGACCAGGCGCGGGAGGTGGCGCCGGGTGACGATGGCGTTCTCGCAGCGCAGGCACCACAGAAACGACGCGGTGCAGGGCTGGCCTGGCTCGTCGGTGAATGGGCTGTCGAAGAAGTCGGTGCAGGCGGTGGTCGCGGTGTCCATGTCGCCGCGCTGGATGGCTCGGGCCAGGTCGGGGTCGTCGGACAGTTCGATCAGTTCGCCTGCGTTGTTGCCGAGCATGATTCGCATCTTCACCACAGCGTGCGCGTGGTCGAGGGCGTCGGTGAGGCCCTGCGTGATCGTCTGCTGGGCCTGCGCCTGGGCAGCGGGATCACGCAGCACGTAGATCGAATCGTGGGTTTCCTCGGTGTTCTGTGCAGGCTGTTTGCGGATGCGGACCTGAACGGTGCGGCGGATCCGGCGCAGGCTCACCCGCAACGGTGTCCCGTCCGGAGTGGACAGCCCGGCTTCAGCGGACCATCGAGT
>DATIOT010000158.1:0-3690 GCA_035472875.1 Mycobacterium sp. | reverse complement strand
CCTCGACGCCGACGGGCCGGAGTCACCCCGGATCGACGCCGAGGCACAACGCGATCGCACGGCCGCCGGCAAGCGGCACGCTGCCCAGGCCGCGGCGGCGCGACCGCAATTCGACGTCAAGGACACGACGTTTACGACCGTCGTCGAGGACGACACCCTTGCCAACGCCGCCAGCCGGGCGATGATCGCCGGCATTGTCGCGCCCGGACAAGGTGAGCTGCTCAAGCCGTTCACCGCGCGCTACTTCGAGGCCATACCCGGTGTCTGGGCGCGACGATCCAGCGAAGTCGCCCAGTCGGTGGTGATCGGGCTATATCCGAACTGGGACATCACCGATGACGGTGTCGCTGCCGCCGATCAGTTCCTGACCGCCCCGGAATCGGAGGTGCCGCCAGCGCTGCGCCGGCTGGTGCTGGAGGGCCAAGCGGGGGTCAAGCGGTCATTGAAGGCCCGCAATTTCGACAGTGCCGCTGGCTAGCCGGTTAAGCCGGGGAGATCCCCGCGCTGAGCACGCGGATCGCGCTGACCAACCCGTCGACCAGGTGACCCTGCCCGAACGCTGACGCAGCGGCGGCAACCCCTAGCGGTGCGGCCGATTCGGCGCCGCGTCCGCGGACCTGTGCGCCGTAGACCACCTCGATGGCGCGCTGGTCGGGCGAGACCGCGAGTAGCACCGCGTCGTTCGGCGTGGGCACCTTGGCCAGAATCTCGCGAGCCCGCGCGGCGGTGTCGCTACCCAGGTCGCCGAGGTAAATCGCGAACCGCGCCATGGAGGACCGCGAGGCGTATTTCAGCGCGTCGTCCAGGGCGACGAGGTCTTTGATCGGAAACGGGTAGTGCACGGATATGTCTCCGGGCTCGGTGACCCCTGAGATGCGTCCGCTGGTGGTGATCACCGAGCCCTTGGGCAGCTCGGTGGGCTCAATCGTCGCTACCTCACCACGTGCCACTGGCGCCACCTCCCACTGAGAATTCCGATGTGCCGTGCCCGCCGTGCGCGTCGCCGACAACTTCGTCGGTGGCGGCCCACAGGATGGGCGGATATGTCCACGACTCCGACATCTTGTAGGTCGCAGCGTGGGGTCCCTTGTGGGACCAGATCAGCACCGCCAACACGGCCACCAGCAACAACGGGATTCCGATAAAGTACAGGTGGATCTGCAGAAGGCTCACGACGCAAACCGTATCCCACCGTGCGATGCGGCGGCGCACTTAGGACCCGAGATTATTCAGGCGGCGCCTTCACCGAGGTACCGAGCCCAGGCGGGATCCAATTCCTTGACCGTAGACAGCAGTCGCCAATGCTGTCCCGTCGGCGGCAGCGGCGCCCGTCGTAGTGCCCAGCCAAGTTCGGTGAGCAGCTTGTCGCCCTTGCGGTGGTTGCAGGTCGAGCAACACGCGACGCAGTTTTCCCAGGAGTGGTTACCCCCGCGGCTGCGTGGCACCACGTGGTCGACGGTGTCGGCCTTTGCCCCGCAATAGGCGCAGCAGAAACGGTCGCGGTGCATCAGCGCGGCGCGGGTCATCGGGACGCGGGCGCGGTAGGGAACCCGGACATAGGTCCGCAGCTGGATCACCGACGGCACCACGATTGACCTGGTCGCCGAGTGGATGATCGGTCCGGCCGGATCGTGGTGCACCACGTCGGCCTTGCCGCAGATCACCATGACGATCGCCCGGCGCATGGGCAGCGCGGTCAGCGGCTCGTAGGTGGAATTCAGCAGCAGCACCCGCCGGCGACTCCAGATCGATGCGCTCTCGTGACGGGTGGGCGGACGGGTATCAACACTGTGCAGGGATGGCGCGGTCGCGGGCCCGGTTAACCCTGCCGCGGCACCGGAACTGCGGTGGCTGCGGCGTCTCTTGCCATGCGCCATAGATCCTCCGCGAAACAGTCCACCATGATTCGCCGCCAATCGCACGCCTATTGCAGGTGCACGCCGTGTCGAACCAGTGAATAGGAGGAGTGGCTCAGGAGATGTTAAAGCCCGCCTCGCGTTGCTGTCGCCGCGATGCACCACAATGGAAGTGATGGATCAGCTGAGCTTCTACGACGCTGTCGGCGGTGCCGAGACCTTCAATGCGATCGTGTCGCGCTTTTATGCGCAGGTTCCCGAGGACGAGATACTGCGTGAGGTTTATCCCGCGGACGACCTGGCGGGCGCCGAAGAACGGTTGCGCATGTTCCTGGAGCAGTACTGGGGTGGCCCGCGGACGTACTCCGTTCAGCGTGGCCATCCCCGGCTGCGGATGCGTCACGCCCCATTCCGGATCACTCCCATCGAGCGCGACGCCTGGCTGCGGTGCATGCACACCGCTGTCGCATCCATCGATTCGCAGACCCTCGACGACGAGCACCGGCGCGAGTTGCTCGACTACCTGGAAATGGCTGCCCACTCACTCGTCAACTCATCGTTTTGATGCCAAACAACCGAACGGAGCAGCATGAGCCCCGGACCGTGGTGGTCACGCGCGGTGTTTTACCAGGTGTATCCACGGTCGTTCGCCGACAGCAACGGCGACGGCGTCGGCGACCTTGACGGGCTGACGGCCCGGTTGGAGCACCTGGAACGGCTGGGTGTCGACGCGATCTGGATCAACCCGGTCACCGTCTCGCCGATGGCCGACCATGGCTACGACGTCGCCGATCCCCGCGACATCGACCCGTTGTTCGGCGGGCTGGCCGCGTTTGAGCGGCTGGTCGACGCGGCGCACCAGCGGGGCATCAAAATCACCATGGACGTGGTGCCCAATCACACCAGCTCGGCGCACCCATGGTTTCAGGCGGCACTGGCCGCCGGCCCGGGCACCGAAGCGCGGGAACGCTATTTCTTTCGCGACGGTCGAGGCCCCGACCGGGCGTTGCCGCCGAACAACTGGACTTCGGTGTTCGGCGGGCCCGCCTGGACCAGGGTGGTCGAACCGGACGGCAATCCCGGCCAGTGGTATCTGCACCTTTTCGACGCCGAGCAGCCGGATCTGAACTGGGAACACCCAGATGTCTTCGACGACTTCGAGAAGACGCTGCGCTTCTGGCTGGAACGCGGCGTGGACGGCTTCCGCATCGACGTGGCGCACGGGATGGCCAAGCCGCCCGGCCTGCCGGACACGGCGGATGTCGACGCCAGGGTGTTGCACCACTCCGACGACGACCCTCGCTTCAATCACCCGAGTGTGCATGCGATCCACCGCGATATCCGCCGGATCGTCAATGACTATCCCGAGGCGGTGACGGTCGGTGAGGTGTGGGTCACCGATAACATCCGCTGGGCCGAGTATCTGCGGGCCGACGAACTGCATCTCGGCTTCAATTTCCGGCTGACGAAGATCGACTTCGACGCAGGTGAAATCCACGACGCGATACAGAATTCATTGGCGGCCACGGCCATCGAAAGCGCCATCCCGACCTGGACGCTGTCCAACCACGACGTGGGCCGGGAGGTGTCCCGCTACGGCGGCGGCGAGATCGGGCTGCGCCGGGCGCGGGCCATAGCGATGGTGATGCTCGCCCTGCCCGGCGCCGTGTTCCTCTACAACGGTGAGGAGCTGGGCCTGCCCGACGTCGAGCTGCCCGACGAGGTGCTGCAGGACCCGACGTGGGAACGCTCGGGACACACCGAGCGTGGCCGCGACAAGTGCCGGGTTCCGATCCCGTGGTCGGGCGACACTCCCCCGTTCGGGTTCTCGACG
>DATIOT010000157.1:0-3702 GCA_035472875.1 Mycobacterium sp. | reverse complement strand
GAAGTAGTTGACCGCCATCACCCGTTCGTAATCGTGCAGCCGGTCGGTGGAGTTGACGACCGAACGGCGGATCGACCGTCCGGCGTTGTTCACCAGGTAGTCGACGTGGTCGAAGCGGCCCAGGATGTCTTTGATCGTGTGCTCCACCGACGTGGAATCGGTGACATCGCAGGTAAACGCGTAGGCCTGCCCGCCGTTCGCGCGGATCTCGGCGACCAGCTTGTCGAGCGCGTCGGCGTTGCGGGCGAGCGCGAACACCGTTGCGCCCCGCTCTGCGACGGCGATTGCCGAGGCCCGGCCGATGCCGCTGGATGCGCCGGTGATGATGACGTGCCGGCCTACCAGCGGTTCCTTCGGATCGTCGCGACGCGCGCGATCGGGATCGAGGTGCTCGGCCCAGTACCGCCACAGCTTGGGTGCGTAGCTGGCAAACTCGGGGACTTCGATGCCCGTGCCGTGCAACGCCTTCCGGGTCTCATCACTGACGAACGTCGGCGCCAGGTTGACGAGGTCGAAAACCTCGGCGGGAATCCCCAGCTGGGTGACCGCCATGCTGCGCATCCGTTTGGCGCGTCCCCTCGCCTTCAGCACCGGTGTGGCCACCGAGCGGGGCAGCGATCCGCGCACCGGGGGCAGTTCCGCCGCCTTGGCGACGCCGCGGTAGATGCCGCGCAGTCCAATCGTTTTCGGCGCGGTCAGGTGGAATGTTCGCCCGTCCCAGGAAGCCGAGCCCTCGGCGTGCATGAGCGCGACGAGGGCGTCGACGACGTAGTCGACCGGGACGATGTTGGTGCGCCCGATGTCGGGTAGCAGGATCGGGGTCAACGATGGCAATGCAGCCAGCTTGGCCAGCACGCCGAAGAAGTAGTACGGCCCGTCGACCTTGTCCATCTCGCCGGTGCGTGAATCGCCCACCACGACTGCCGGGCGGTAGATGCGGTAGCGCAATCCGGGCGTGGAGCGCACCAGCGACTCGGCTTCGAACTTCGTCTGGTGATACGCAGTGGGCAGCTGCTGGCCCACGTCGAAGTCGTCTTCGGTGTACTCGCCGGCGAAGTCGCCCGCCACGGCGATCGACGACACGTGGTGAAACGTGGCGTCCAGCCGCCGCGCCAGCTCGATCACGGCGCGGGTGCCCTCGACATTGGTGGCCCGCTGCTCGGGCTCACCGGCGGTGATGTCGTAGATCGCCGCGCAGTGCACCAGGTGATCCACCCGACCCTCAGGGCCGCCCAGCTCGGCGATGACCTCGTCGGTCAGAACCAGCTCCGTCAGCTCGCCGACCAGCGGTTTTGCGCGGTCACCCCATTCTGCGGCGAGGTGTTCGAAGCGTCCCAGCGATTGACGGCGGACCAGCACCCACACCTCGGCTTCGGGCCGAGCGCCCAATAGGCGAGATACGACACGGCGACCAATAAACCCGGTACCGCCGGTAACGACATAGCGCATGCAGCCATGGTGGCCGCTCATGACCGCCGACGTCAACCGTGATTTGTGCCTCTATCGGCGTGGCTCAGGTGAAGCTGCGGATGCCGTCCCAGTCCACCAAGGTCCAGCCATTCATCGGGTTGCCGGTGATCACCACGTGGCCGATGTTCGGCAACGGATGGCTGGTCAGCAGGCTGCTCTTGGCGTTCTTCGCGTTCATCAGCGTCCAAACCATGATCGCGGTGCCCTGGGAGAACACGACCGGCTTGTTGTGGCTGCTGTTGTAGATCTTCTGGATTGCGGCGGTGAACTGCTCGTTGAACTGTTTGCCGCTGACCGACCCTGGGATGCTGTTTTGGACATCGCCGTTGATCCAGTCCACCGGCGCCAACATGTACGTCGAGCCGGCCATCGTTTGGGGTTTGCCGTTGTACCAGCCCGCATTGATCGATTGCAGGCCGTTAAGGATCTCGACCTGCTTACCGAGTTCGCTGGCTAATGGCCCGGCGGTCTGTTGGGCTTCGGCCATGGCTGAGGCGTAGATGCTGTCGAACTGGTTGTGGCCGGCTTGGTGTACCACCTGCTGAGCCTGCCCTTTGCCCTCGGAGGTGAGGCTCGGACCGGGCAAGTCGGTGTCGATGACCCCGTCCGCATCGGCCTGGGATTGCGCGTTTCGGATGAAGGTCAAGGTGATGCTGCGCGCCTGCGCTGATCCGCCACACGCACCGACGATTACCGTTGCGGCGAGCACGGCCGCTGCTTTCCAGATCATGCTGCGCTTGGACATGGCGATAGCCTGCCCTGCCGATGCCATCGGTGGGAAGGGTTTGCGATGGTTGGGTGCAGAAAAGCTTGATCTTTGCAATCGAGAGGAGACTCGTATGGCGATTGACCCGAGTGCCGTCGGCGCGGTGACCGAGCCGATGCCGTTCGAATGGACCGACCGGGACACGATGCTGTATGCCCTCGGCGTCGGCGCCGGGACCGACGACCTGTCGTTCACCACCGATAACAGCCACGACATCACCCAGCAGGTGCTGCCGACCTACGCAGTGATCTGCTGTCCAGCGTTCGGGGCGGCGGGCAAGATCGGAAAGTTCAACTGGGCCATGCTCTTACACGGATCGCAAGCCATCCGGCTGCATGCGCCGCTGCCGGTCGGGGGCAAGCTGTCGGTGGTCTCCGAGGTTGCCGACCTGCAGGACAAGGGCGAAGGCAAGAACGCGATCGTCGTGCTGCGTGGCCGGGGCACAGACCCAGACTCGGGGACGCTGATCGCCGAGACGCTCACCACGCTGGTCATCCGGGGTGAGGGCGGGTTCGGGGGAGTACCGGGCCAGCGGCCCGTCGCGCCGGAATTTCCGGATCGCGAGCCGGACGCCCGTGTCGCCCTGCCGACCCGGGAGGATCAGGCGCTGATCTACCGGCTGTCCGGTGACCGCAACCCACTGCACAGCGACCCGTGGTTCGCCAGGGAGTTGGCCGGGTTCCCCAAGCCGATCCTGCACGGGCTGTGCAGCTATGGAGTGGCAGGGCGCGCGCTGGTCGCCGAGCTCGGCAAGGGTGTGGCCGCCAACATCACCTCGATCGCGGCGCGGTTCACCTCGCCGGTGTTTCCCGGCGAGACGTTGACCACGCTGATCTGGCGGACCGAACCGGGCAAGGCGGTGTTTCGCACCGAGGCAGCTGGGCCCGACGGCGCCGACACAAGGGTGGCGCTGGACGACGGCGCGGTGGAGTACGTGCAGGGTTAGCTCACGTGGGCGTCACTTAGCTGACGTGCCAGCCGGGCGGTGAACTCGGCGACACGCGCGGGACTGTCCAGCGCGAATAGCGCGGCGGTGGCGCGGTCACCATCGTCGTTGTGCCGCACGACAATTGGAACACCGTCGTGGCGCACCGCGTCGAACGCGTCCTCATCGGTGATGTCGTCGCCGAGATAGATCGGCAGCAGGGGGCCCGGGCCGGCACTGTGCAAGTGATCGATCACCCAGCGAAGTGTTTTTCCCTTGTCCCAGTCGATATCCGGACGCAGCTCAATGACTTCGCGACCAGTGGTCACTCGAAGCGAGTGGTGCTGACCCGCGGCGCGCACCGCCGCGGCTACCTCGCCAACGCGGTCGCGGGCGGCGTTGCGGTAGTGCACGGCCACACCGAATCGCTTGTGCTCCACCACAACACCGGGAATCGACCCGAGTTGGTCACGTAGCTGGGCGGCTACCTGTTCCAGCACCGGTATGGTCGCCGCCGCGGCGTCGTTTTGGTGGTGTGTTC
>DATIOT010000156.1:0-7733 GCA_035472875.1 Mycobacterium sp. | reverse complement strand
CCGCCGCAGCTCCACCGCCACCGCCCGCACCGCCGTGGGCCAAGCCGCCCAGGCTCTACACGGCCGCAGCGTGGGTTGTGATCGTCGCCGGGATCCTTTTCATCCTGTCGGTCGTGTTCTTCTCCGGCGCCGTGATCGTCGGACACCACCGCTGCCATCACCATCATCACGGCATGATGTTCGGACCCGAAGACCCCGGAGGCCCCGGCGGGCCGTGGAATGGACCGCGGGGGTACGGACCTTCCGGCCCCGGGATGGCTCCGCCCTTCCCCGGTGGTCCGGGTGGTCCTGGTGGCCCGGGTGGCCCAATCGCAGGTCCGACTGGTCCGGGTGGCCCCAACCAGTTGCCGACGACCAGCGCTCCGAGCCCGGCTCCCAACGCTCCGGCGCCGCGACCATAGCGCATAGGGCCACACACTCGATTTCTTGATTCGCTCCAGAAAAGGCGCTTACTGAGTTTCGTGACCGTTGTGTCGGGCTGTGCGCTGTTGCGCTGAAGGTTCTTGGCACTGTTTCAAGATTCGGCCGCCGGGGGTATCCCACGGCTTGTCCTCGGACTACGTGAAGTCAGCCCAGTAAACGAGGAGATGGCGAAATGACGGAGCGCTACACCACCACGGACGCCGGCATCGCGGCACCCAGTGACGACCAGTCGTTGACGATCGGTCCCGACGGTCCGATCCTGCTGCAGGACCACTACCTGATCGAGCAAATGGCGATGTTCAACCGGGAACGCATCCCGGAACGCCAACCGCACGCCAAGGGTGGCGGCGCGTTCGGCCACTTCGAGGTGACCAACGACGTCAGCAAGTACACCAGGGCCGCGGTGTTTCAGCCCGGCACCAAGACCGACATGCTGGCCAGGTTCTCCACCGTTGCCGGCGAACGCGGCAGCCCGGACACCTGGCGGGATCCGCGCGGGTTCGCGTTGAAGTTCTACACGACCGAGGGCAACTTCGACATGGTCGGCAACAACACCCCGGTCTTCTTCATGCGCGACCCGCTGAAGTTCCAGCAGTTCATCCGCTCGCAGAAACGCCTCGCGTCAAATAACCTGCGCGACAACAACATGCAGTGGGACTACTGGAGCCTGTCGCCGGAGTCCGCGCATCAGGTGACCTGGCTGATGGGCGATCGGGGGATCCCCAAGAGCTGGCGGCAGATGAACGGCTACAGCAGCCACACCTACAGCTGGATCAACGCCTCCGACGAGATCTTCTGGGTCAAATACCACTTCATTACCGATCAGGGTGTTGACTTCCTGACCCAGGAGGACGCCGACCGGCTGGCCGGCGAGGACGGCGACTACCACCAGCGTGACCTCTATGAGGCGATTGAGCGCGGCGAGTTTCCGAGCTGGACGCTCAAGATGCAGATCATGCCTTTCGAGGAGGCCAAGACTTATCGCTTCAACCCCTTTGATCTGACGAAAGTGTGGCCGCACAGCGACTATCCACTGATCGACGTCGGCAAGATGACGCTGAACCGCAACGTCACCGACTACCACACCGAGATCGAGCAGGCCGCCTTCGAGCCGAACAACATCGTGCCCGGTACCGGATTGAGCCCGGACAAGATGCTGCTGGCTCGCGGCTTCTCCTACTCAGACGCCCATCGCGCGAGGTTGGGAACCAACTACAAACACATCCCGGTTAATTCACCGAAAGTCGAGGTGAATAGCTACTCGAAAGACGGCGCGATGCGGATGAAAAATGTCTCCGATCCTGTGTACGCGCCCAACTCCTACGGCGGTCCGCAGGCCGACCCGGCCCGCGCCGCAGAGGTGCGCTGGCACGCCGACGGGCAGATGATCCGCTCCGCCTACACCTTGCACACCGAGGACGACGACTGGGGCCAGCCCGGCACCATGGTCCGCGAAGTTCTCGATGACGATGCGCGGGAACGCTTGGCCCACAACATCATTGGGCATGTCTCCAAGGGCGTGAAAGAACCGGTGTTGTCGCGGGTGTTCGAGTACTGGCGCAACGTCGATCCTGATCTCGGCAAAAAGGTCGAAGAGGGAGTCCGGGCCAATTTGGGTCAGTAGGCGATCCAACGTCGAGTTGTTGGGGCAATTCGCTATTCGACCCAACAACTCGACGTTCGCAGCGCAGCAGCCGCCTGGCATGATCGAGATCCATGACTATTGAAGTCGTTTACACAACGGAATCCACGGCGACCGGCGGCGGCCGCGACGGCCACGTCAAGTCAGACGATGGCCGCATCGACCTGGAAACCCGGCCGCCGAAGGCGATGGGCGGTAATGGCGAGGGCACCAATCCCGAGCAGTTGTTCTCCGCCGGTTATGCCGCATGCTTCCTGGGTGCGTTGCGCCTGGTGGCCGGCAAGTCAAAGGTCAAGCTCGACGACGCCACCAACGTTAGTGTCGAAGTCGGGTTCGGTAAGGACTCCGAAGGCGGGTTCGGACTCACCGGCAAGATCGTTGGTTACCTGCCGGGCGTGGAACAAAACGTCGCCGACGACTCGGCGGAGCAGGCTCATCAGGTGTGTCCGTACTCCAAGGCCACCCGGGGCAACGTCGACGTCGACGTCTCGGCCAAGGTTTAGCCATATGCGGATCGCCGCCGCGGCGGTGAGCATCGGTCTGGCCGCCAGCGGGGGAGTGTTGGCGATCCCGGTCGCGGCCGCTCACCCGTCGGAGCCCGGGGTGGTGTCCTACGCGGTCCTCGGCAAGGGGTCGGTCGGAAATATCGTCGGCGGACCGATGGGTTGGGACTCGGTGTTCACCCAGCCATTCCAGGGGTACTGGGTCGACGTCGCGGTATGCAACAACTGGGCCGACATCGGGTTGCCCGAGGTGTACAACGACCCCGACCTGGCGTCGTTCAACGGAGCCACCACTCAGACGTCGGCGAACGACCAGACTCACTTCGTCCGGCAGGCGGTCGGGGTATTCGCCACCAACGACGCCGCGTCCCGGGCTTTCCATCGGGTGGTGGACCGAACCGTGGGTTGCTCGGGACAGACCACCGCGATGCATTTGGACAACGGCTCCACCCAGGTGTGGTCGTTCGACGGCGGACCGGCGACCGGCACCGATGCGAACTGGACCAAGCAGGAAGCGGGCACCGATCGCCGGTGCTTCGATCAAACCCGACTGCGCGAAAATGTATTGCTACAGGCGAAGGTCTGCCAATCTGGCAACGGCGGACCTGCGGTCAACGTGCTGGCCGGCGCAATGCAGAACGCGCTGGGTCAATAGTCGGGACCGAAATATGTCGGGGCGATCTGGAAGATGAAGGACGGCGGCTATCGTTCCGATAGCTGCGCTACATGGCGCTCGGCGACGTGTGGTCGGGCCCGGAGGGATCGTGATATGACGTTCGCCGCCATCAGCGCCGCGGCCTCGCTCGATACCACCCGCCCGGCCGAAGCCGAGATGGCCAGTTCTACGGCTGCTGCGCAATACATCGCCGACGGCTGTCTGGTGGATGCGCCACTGGGGTCTGTCGGTCTGGAGATGGAAGGGCATTGCCACGACCCGGCCGACCCGTACCGCAGGCCGAGCTGGGCTGAAATCACCGAGGTTCTCGATCTGCTACCGGCTTTGCCGGGCGGCAGCGCGATCACTGTGGAACCGGGCGGCGCCGTCGAACTGTCCGGCCCGCCCGCCGATGGCGTAATGCCGGCCATCGATGCGATGAATCGCGACCAAGCCGTGCTGCGGTCGGCCTTCGCCGACGCCGGTCTGGGCCTGGTTTTCCTCGGGGCCGATCCGCTGCGGCCGCCCAAGCGCATCAATCCGGGCGCGCGTTACCGCGCTATGGAACAGTTCTTCGCCGCCAGCGAATCTGGGCAGGCAGGCGCGGAGATGATGACGTCCACCGCATCGATTCAGGTCAATCTGGACGCCGGGCCGCAGGCCGGATGGGCGGCGCGGGTACGGCTGGCGCATGCCCTGGGGCCGACGATGATCGCGATCGCAGCCAACTCTCCAATGCTGGGGCGCGAGTTCACGGGTTGGGTCTCCACCCGGCAGCGGGTGTGGGGCCAGATGGACTCGGCGCGCTGCGGGCCCATCCTGGGTGTCAGCGGCGACGACCCCGGCACTGACTGGGCGCGTTATGCCCTGAAGGCGCCGGTGATGCTGGTACACAACCCGGACGCCGTGGCGGTCACGCATTGGGTGCCCTTTGCCGACTGGGTGGACGGCCGGGTATTGCTCGGCGATCGTCGCCCGACCATCGCCGACCTGGAATATCACCTGACGACCCTGTTCCCGCCGGTACGGCCGAGGCAGTGGCTGGAAATCCGCTACCTCGACACTGTGCCCGATGCCTATTGGCCCGCTGTGGTGTTCACCCTGGTGGCTCTGCTCGACGACCCGGTCACCGCCGACATGGCGGCCGAGGCCGTCGAACCGGTGGCCACCGCCTGGGACACCGCAGCCCAGGCCGGTCTGCGTGATCGGCGGCTCTACGAGGCGGCCAATCGGTGTGTGGCCGCCGCCGCAGAAAAGGCGCCCGCGGAGCTGACCGACGCGATGGAGCGGTTGATCCGCAGCGTCGAGCAGGGCCGATGTCCCGGGGACGACTTCTCCGATGACGTGATCGAGCACGGCATCGCGGCTACGGTCGCGCAATTAGCGCAAGGCGGGCCGTGACTTCCCGGGAGAGGCTTGCCGACGATCTGGCGCGGGCGCGGACGCGAACGTTGCGGCTGGTCGATTTCGATGATGCCGAATTGTGCCGCCAGTACGAGCCGTTGATGAGCCCACTGGTGTGGGATCTGGCGCATATCGGTCAGCAAGAAGAGCTGTGGCTGTTGCGCGGCGGCGACCCGAATCAGCCGGGGATTCTGCCCCCGGCTGTCGATGGACTCTACGACGCGTTCGAACACTCCCGCGCCAGTCGTATCGATTTGCCGCTGCTTTCCCCGGAGCGGGCGCGGTCATATTGCCGGACGGTGCGGTCCGCCACGCTGGATGCGCTGGACGCATTGCCGGACGACCCCGCCGGCGACCAAGCGGCCTTCGTGTACGGGATGGTGGTCAGCCACGAAAACCAGCACGACGAAACCATGCTGCAGGCATTGAACCTGCGCACCGGCGCGCCGCTGCTGCCCGACACCTCCGCGCTGCCCGCGGGCCGGCCAGGAGTGGCCGGAACATCGGTGCTGGTGCCCGCCGGCCCGTTCGTGCAAGGGGTGGACGCCGTAAGCGAACCGTACTCATTGGATAACGAACGTCCCGCTCACATCGTCGACGTGCCGGCGTTCCGGATTGGCCGGGTTCCGGTCACCAACGGTGAATGGCAACACTTCATCGACGACGACGGCTACAACCAGTCGCGCTGGTGGTCCGCACGCGGCTGGCAGTACCGCCGGGGTGCGGGCCTGACCGCGCCACAATTCTGGAGTTCTGACGGGCGAACACGCACCCGGTTCGGCCACGTCGAAGAGGTTCCTGCCGACGAACCGGTGCAGCACGTCACCTATTTCGAGGCCGAGGCTTACGCGGCCTGGGCCGGTGCGCGGTTGCCCACCGAGACGGAATGGGAGAAGGCCTGCGCGTGGGATCCGGCGACGAACACCCGACGTCGCTACCCGTGGGGAGCGCAGGATCCATCGGATGCCCTGGCCAACCTGGGTGGCTAAGCGCTGCGTCCGGCAGCCGTCGGCGCATACCCCGCCGGCGCGTCGGCCTACGGGGTTGAGCAGATGCTGGGCGATGTCTGGGAGTGGACCACCTCTCCGCTGCGGCCTTGGCCGGGGTTCGTCCCGATGATCTACGAGCGTTACTCGCAGCCGTTCTTCGACGGCGACTACCGGGTGCTGCGCGGTGGATCGTGGGCCGTCGAGTCGGCCATCCTGCGACCCAGTTTCCGTAACTGGGATCACCCGTTCCGCCGCCAGATCTTCTCCGGTGTCCGGTTGGCCTGGGATGTCCCCGACGCTGGGGACTCCACCTGATGTGCCGTCACCTCGGCTGGCTCGGGGCCGACGTCAGCATCTCCTCGCTGGTGCTGGATCCGCCATACGGCCTGCGAGTGCAGTCCTATGCTCCACGCCGGCAAAAGCACTGCCTGATGAATGCCGACGGTTGGGGTGTCGGTTTTTTCGACGGCGCGGTGCCTCGGCGCTGGCGTAGCGCCGCTCCACTGTGGGGTGACACATCGTTCGAGTCGGTCGCGCCGGCGCTGCACAGCCACTGCGTGGTGGCCGCGGTTCGCTCGGCGACCGTCGGCATGCCGATCGAAGTCAGCGCGACCGCGCCGTTCACTGACGGCCATTGGCTATTGTCGCATAATGGTGTGGTCGACCGCACCGTGCTGCCGCCGACTTCATCAGCCGAATCAGTCTGCGACAGCGCGATACTCGCGGCCACCATCTTCGCGCGCGGACCCGACGCACTGGGCGACACCATCGCCGAGATCGGTGCGGCTGACCCGTATGCCCGACTTAATATGTTGGCCGCCAATGGGTCTCGGCTGCTGGCCACCGCATGGGGCGACACGTTGTCCATCCTGCGCCGCGATGACGGTGTGGTGTTGGCCAGCGAGCCCTACGACGACGACTTGGAGTGGGAGGACGTACCGGACCACCACCTAGTCGAAGTGACCCCGGAGTGTGTCACGTTGACCGCCCTGGACGACACGAAGGGATCTTGATGACGCTGTCGCTGTCCAACCACCTCGCCGCCGACTCGGCGTATCACGCGTTGCGTCGCGATGTGTTCGACGGCCTGCAGAGCACACCGAAATCATTGCCGCCCAAGTGGTTCTACGATTCGATAGGCAGTGAGCTGTTCGACCAGATCACTCGGTTGCCCGAGTATTACCCGACTCGTGCCGAGGCCGAGATCCTGCGCGCCCGATCAGACGAAATCGCATTGGCCAGTGAGGCCGACACCCTGGTGGAACTGGGCAGCGGGACGTCGGAGAAGACCCGGTTGTTGCTGGACGCGCTGCGTGACCGCGGATCGCTGCACAGGTTCGTACCGTTCGACGTCGACGCCAGCATTCTATCGACGACGGCGACCGCCATCCAGCATGAGTATCCCAACATCGAGATCAATGCTGTCTGCGGCGATTTCGAGGAACACCTGACCGAGATTCCGACCGGCGGTCGACGCCTGTTCGTCTTCCTCGGGTCGACGATCGGCAACCTCACGCCCGGACCGCGCGCGGAGTTCCTCGCGACCCTGTCCGCGGTGATGCGGCCGGGGGACACCCTGCTGCTGGGCACCGACTTGGTCAAGGACGCCGGTCGGCTGGTGCGCGCGTATGACGACGCCGCCGGGGTGACCGCCCTGTTCAATCGCAACGTGCTTGCGGTGATCAACCGGGAACTCGACGCCGACTTCGACGTCGACGCCTACCAGCACGTGGCTCGCTGGAACACCGAAGAGGAACGCATTGAAATGTGGCTGCGAGCCGATCGTCCCCAGCGGGTGCGGGTCGGTGCGCTCGAGCTGACCGTCGACTTCGCGGCCGGCGAGGAAATGCTCACCGAAGTGTCGTGCAAGTTCCACCCGGACGGCGTGAGTGCCGAATTGGCGGGCGCGGGAGTGCGTCGCATTCGGTGGTGGACTGACAATGCAGGCGATTTCGGACTGTCGTTAGCAGTCAAGTGAGCGATAGCGATTCGCTGGCCGACCGATGGCGGGAGGCGCGTCCGCCGGTGGCCGGGCTGCACCTGGACAGTGCGGCCTGTTCGCGCCAGAGTTTCGCGGTGATCGACGCGACCGCCCAGCACGCGCGCTACGAGGCCGA
>DATIOT010000155.1:0-4956 GCA_035472875.1 Mycobacterium sp. | reverse complement strand
CGTCGGCGATCTGGCTGGTGAGCCGCTCCTGGACCTGCGGCCGCTTGGCGTAGAGGTCCACCAGGCGCGCGATCTTCGACAGGCCCGTCACCCTGCCTTCCTCGCCGGGGATGTAGCCGACATGGGCCACCCCGTGGAACGACACCAGGTGATGCTCGCAGGTGGAGTACAGCGGGATTTCCTTGACGATCACCAGCTCGTCGTGGTCTTCGTCGAACATGGTGTTCAGCACCGACTCGGGTTCGGTGTACAGTCCGGCGAACATCTCGCGGTAGGTGCGGGCAACGCGGGCAGGCGTGTCCTGCAAGCCATCTCTATCGGGGTCCTCACCAATCGCGAACAGCAACTCGCGGATCGCGGCCTCGACACGTTGCTGGTCGAACGCCCGTATGCGTGGAGTCGCATTCCGGGTATCCGGCAGCGCCATCGGATCCTCCGTTCGTCAGCCGTGGGCCGGCGGGTTGGACCGGCTCACGTCCTCATCCGGCTGGTCAGGGGACTTTCCGACATCCGGGTTGGATTGACCAGGCGGTGGACAGGGCGGATAAGACGGGTGACCCTGGCCCGGATAGCTCGGCGCCGGCTGCGACCAGTAGGGCTGGCGGGGCGGTGCGGGCGGAGACAAATAACCCTGCTGTTGGTGCGGCGGCCATCCTGGCGCATGCCAGCCGGCCGGGGCACCGTAGTCCGGCTGGGTGGGACCGTGTAGCGCCCCCTGACGATCATCGGCCCCTTGACCGCCGTGAGAACCGTTGGCGCCGTGGGCGTTTCTATCATCCTCGGCTCGCGCGGCCTCGGCGGCCTGGGTAGCGGCTGCGATAGCGGCCTTGAACGCGGGCTCCGCGACCGGCGGAGGCCAAGGCTCGCCACGCTCGATCGCCAGCTCGCCGGGCGTCTTGATCGGCGGCTTGTCCGACGGGATGCGGCCGCCGAAATCGTCGAACATGGTGAGCCGGGGCCGCTTTTCGACGTCGGCGAAGATCCCCTGCAGCTCGGCTCGGTGCAGGGTTTCTTTTTCAAGAAGCTCCCCGGCCAACGTGTCGAGTACCTCGCGGTATTCGGTGAGGATCTCCCACGCTTCGGTATGCGCCGCCTCGATGAGCTTGCGGACCTCGTCGTCAATGTCACGGGCGACTTCGTGGGAGTAGTCGGCCTGATTGCCCATGGTGCGGCCGAGGAACGGGTCGCCATGTTCGGTGCCGTACTTGACGGCGCCAAGCTTGGAGCTCATCCCGAATTCGGTGACCATCGAGCGGGCGACCTTGGTGGCCTGCTCGATATCGGACACCGCGCCCGTCGTCGGCTCGCGAAACACCAGTTCCTCGGCGGCGCGCCCACCCATTGCAAAAACCAGCTGCGCGATCAGTTCGGAGCGGGTCCGCAGCCCCTTGTCTTCTTCGGGTACGGCGACCGCGTGCCCACCGGTCCGTCCCCGGGCCAGGATCGTCACCTTGTAGACCGGGTCGATGTCGGGCATCGCCCAGGCCGCCAGGGTGTGTCCGCCCTCGTGATAGGCGGTGATCTTCTTCTCCTGCTCGCTGATGATCCGGCCCTTGCGGCGTGGCCCGCCGATCACCCGGTCCACCGCCTCCTCGAGGGCGGGGCCGGTGATCACGGTGCCGTTCTCGCGAGCGGTCAGCAGCGCCGCCTCGTTGATCACGTTAGCCAGGTCGGCACCGGTCATGCCGACGGTCCGCTTGGCCAGCCCGTCCAGGTCGGCGTCCGGGCCGATCGGCTTGCCCTTGGAATGCACGCGCAGCACCGCACGTCGGCCTGCCAGGTCCGGGTTTGACACCGGGATCTGGCGGTCGAAGCGGCCGGGGCGGAGCAGCGCCGGGTCCAGGATGTCGGGCCGGTTGGTGGCGGCGATCAGGATGACACCGGCCCGTTCACCGAAACCGTCCATCTCGACCAGCAACTGGTTGAGTGTCTGCTCGCGCTCGTCGTGGCCGCCGCCCAGCCCGGCGCCGCGCTGGCGGCCGACCGCGTCGATCTCATCGACGAAGATGATGCACGGGCTGTTCTGCTTAGCCTGGTCGAACAGGTCGCGCACCCGCGAGGCGCCGACGCCGACGAACATCTCGACGAAGTCGGAGCCGGAGATGGTGAAGAACGGCACACCAGCTTCACCGGCCACGGCGCGGGCCAGCAGCGTCTTGCCGGTTCCCGGCGGCCCGTAGAGGAGCACGCCCTTGGGGATCTTGGCGCCGAGCGCCTGATACCGCGACGGGTTCTGCAGGAAGTCCTTGATCTCGTAGAGCTCCTCGACCGCCTCGTCGACGCCCGCGACGTCTTCGAACGTGGTTTTGGGCATGTCCTTGTTGAGCAGCTTGGCGCGCGATTTGCCGAAGCCGAAGCCCATCCGGGCGCCGCCCTGCATGCGGGAGAACATCACGAACAGGCCGACCAACAACAGCAGCGGCAGCACGTAAACCAGCAGCTCGCCCAGGATGCTGCCTTCGTTGACGACGGTGCTGACCTTGGCGTTCTTAGCGGTGAGCGCGTTGAACAGGTCGACGGCGTACCCGCTCGGGTACTTCGTAATGACCTTGTCGGAACCGTCGGAGTCGTTATTGCCCTTCTTCAGGGTCAACCGCAGCTGCTGCTCGCGGTCGTCGATCTGCGCACTCTTGACGTTGTCGCTGTTGATCTGAGCCATCGCCACCGAGGTGTCGACCGGCTTGTAACCGCGCGTGTCGTTGCTGAAGTAGAAGAACGACCAGCCGAGCAGCACCACGACAGCGATCGCCGTGACAGTGCGGATCACGTTTTTCCGGTTCATCAATCATCGGCCTTGCGGCCAGGTCCTTCCCGATACACGCAGCTGGAAAAGTCCAGGCTACCGCTTTACCAACGACCGGCAGTTCCCGATGGGACCAAGAACACGGCAAACCAATGCGGGTGCCCAGCATGGCTGCCGGCCTCGGCGCGCAGAACAAGCCCTTCTCAGCTCCGAGCCGTTGTGATTTGGTGAGACGATGCCCCTGTCAACCGAACGGTTAGTCGAGACCAATGGTGTGCAGCTGCGGGTGATCGAAGCCGGCGATCGCGGCGCACCAGTGGTGGTCCTGGCTCACGGCTTTCCCGAACTGGCCTACTCATGGCGGCACCAGATTCCCGCCCTCGCCGAGGCGGGTTACCACGTGCTGGCACCCGATCAGCGCGGGTATGGCGGCTCCTCCCGTCCGGATGCCATCGATGCTTACAACATTCACCAGTTGACCGCCGATGTGGTCGGCCTGCTCGACGATGTCGGCGCCGAGCGCGCTGTGTGGATCGGTCACGACTGGGGTGCCGCCGTCGTGTGGAATGCGCCACTACTGCACCCCGACCGGGTCGCGGCCGTGGCCGCGTTGAGTGTCCCGCCGACGCCCCGTGCGAAGGTCCCGCCCACGGAGGCGTTCCGCAAGAGATTTGGCGAGAACTTCTTCTACATCCTCTATTTCCAGGAGCCCGGTGTTGCCGACGTCGAGCTCGACGACGATCCCGCCCGCACGATGCGCCGGATGATGAGCGGCCGGCCGGCACCTGAAGACCAGAGCGCGGCGATGCGGATGTTGGCCCCCGGCCCGGAAGGCTTCATCGATCGGCTTCCCGAACCCGGCGGCCTGCCGGACTGGATCAGCCAGGGCGAGCTCGATCACTACATCAGCGAGTTCTCCCGCACCGGGTTCACCGGCGGCCTCAACTGGTATCGCAATTTCGACCGCAACTGGGAGACCACCGCAGAACTCGCCGACGCGAAAATCTCGGTGCCGTGTCTGTTCATCGGCGGGACGGCTGATCCCGTGCTGTCCTTCACCCGGGCCGACCGCGCTTCGGAGGTGATCTCCGGACCGTACCGCCAGGTGATGATCGACGGTGCGGGACACTGGCTGCAACAGGAACGACCCGACGAAGTGAACGCAAAATTGTTGGACTTCCTCAATGGATTGGAGCTGCGATGAACGCCCCACTGCGTTTCGGTGTCTTTATCACACCGTTTCACCCGATCGGCCAATCCCCCACGGTGGCACTGGAATACGACATGGAGCGGGTCGTCGCGCTGGACCGCTTGGGGTTCGACGAAGCATGGTTCGGCGAACACCACTCCGGTGGATACGAGCTGATCGCCTGCCCGGAAGTATTCATCGCGGCCGCAGCGGAGCGGACCAAGCACATTCGGCTGGGCACCGGCGTGGTCTCGCTGCCCTACCACCATCCGCTGATGGTGGCCGACCGCTGGGTGCTGCTGGACCACATGACGCGCGGCCGGGTCATGTTCGGTACCGGTCCGGGCGCTCTGCCATCGGACGCCTACATGATGGGTATCGACCCGATCGAGCAGCGGCGGATGATGCAGGAGTCACTCGAGGCGATACTCGCGCTGTTTCGCGCCGCGCCCGCCGAGCGCATCGACCGCCATTCCGACTGGTTCACCCTGCGCGACGCGCAGTTGCATATCCGCCCGTACACCTCGCCCTACCCCGAAATAGCTACAGCTGCAATGATTTCGCCGTCCGGGCCACGACTGGCCGGCGCAATGGGCACGTCGTTGCTCTCACTGTCGATGTCGGTGCCCGGCGGCTACGCTGCGCTGGAAAACACCTGGGACGTGGTACGCGAACAGGCTGCCAAAGTCGGCCGCGACGAGCCGGACCGGGCCGATTGGCGTGTGCTGAGCATCATGCACATTGCGGACAACCGCGACCAGGCGATAGACGACTGCACTTACGGGCTGCAGGATTTCGCCAATTACTTCGGCGCGGCCGGGTTCGTACCACTGGCCAATACCGTCGACGGCGAACAGCAGACCCCTCACGAGTTCGTCGAAGACTATGCGGCCAAAGGCAATTGCTGCATCGGCACACCTGACGACGCGATCGCGCATATCGACGACCTGCTCGAACGGTCAGGTGGCTTCGGGACGCTGCTGATGCTCGGCCATGACTGGGCCTCACCCGAAGCGACGTACCA
>DATIOT010000154.1:0-8488 GCA_035472875.1 Mycobacterium sp. | reverse complement strand
GCCGAGTTGAGGTGGCGTGCCGATCCCTTTTCGGCACCAGAGAGACCATCGTGTTGATTACACGGAGGTCATCTCAGGCCCTCATGTTGGCAGAACGGGCACCCCGGCCCCTAATGGATAAACCCCCCGGGGTGCCCGTCCCTGTCCGGCCCGGCGGCTGTGGCGCTGTCCCCGCAGGATTCAGGGGGCACTCAGCGCCCGGCTCAGCGCGGGCCAGCTTTGGGTGGGTGGAGAGCGGTCGTCCCCGGCTGCCGTGACGTGGCGGGAGTCCGGCGTTCACATCAAGGCCGTCGCGGACCTCCTCGGGCATTCGTCGATCGCGATAACCGGCGACGTGTACGGGCACACCTCCGACGACACCGCTCGCGCGGCGGCCGAGGGTCTGGCCGGGCGGCTCGGGCTGTGAATTCCCCAATGAGACCTCGCTTCTAAACGTCGGTCCTAAGCCGGGGCTTCTGGTCCAGCCGCCAGCTCCTCGAACTTCTCCATCAATTTGGCGGTGACGTCCAGGCCGACATCCTTGGCGAGCGTCTGACCGGAAGCAGCATCAGTGAGATAACCCGGATGCACAGGGAACTCGACCTCTACCCGGACGTGGACCAGGCCATCGTCCTGCTGACGGAGGGTCGAAAAAAAAGAAATCGTGTAGTCGTGCATTTGACTTCCTTTCGGTTAGCAGGTCCGCGGGAACGTCGGTTAGCAGGTCCGCGAGAACGCCCGGCTAGTGCCGAATACGGTTGGCGTACGCGTTGGCGTACGCGGTCCTATTAGGGACCACAGTTTAGTCCGAAAATGCTTCTGACCTGCGTCGGGCTGACAGGATTTGAACCTGCGACCACTTGACCCCCAGAAAAGTGCGGTAACGCATTTCCGCAGGTCGCAAGCGGTTTATGGCCGGCGGGTGGCCGTGCGAAACGTTCAAAGACGCGTAGGTCGTTCACTACCGCGCATAACGTGTGGTCCCAAAATGGTCCCAAGCTGACGGGCCTTCACTCTCGACTCCGACACCTGGTCTTGGCTGCCGATCTCCTTGACGGCCGCCTCCAACGCCAGCGAACGGTTCAAGCAGCACAGCACGCTGGGTGGGTCCGCAGTGTCAACGACGTGACCGCGGTGGCCGTGACCCCCAACGGGTCATCCGGGCCGGCGCCAGAGATGATGCTGACCCCACCAGCCAATCGCCGCATCGCCAACCGGAAATCGTCCGTGCTGATCTCCGATCCCCGAAGGAGCGTGTCGATTGTTTGCATTTCTTCACCTTCCATCACTTGATCTGATTTCGCCGAATGCATTGACCTTTAACACATCCGCTGGCATGAGGGTCTACGTATCCCGTTGCATGCGTCAATCGGGTTGGCGGCCAAATGGCCCTAACGAGTGAGAAAACCCCCACTGCCGGATGCCGATTCGGATAGGGAAAGCCGTTCCGTCACTCACACGCGCCCATCCGATTGCAGGACGGCGGTCCCGAACCACTCGGTAGCCAGCAACGCCATTTCGACGTCGAGGCGGTCTCCAGCGAACGGGCGGCCGCGCCGGACGACCGCGCGGCCAACCCGATATTTCACGCTGTTGAAATGCAAGTCGAGCTCCTCGGCAGCAAGTTTGTAGCTGGAGCCGCAGCGCAGAAAGACCCTCAGGGTCTCGCGGAGTCGAGCGTCGTTTTCGCTGTCGGCTGATAGGTCCCCGAGCACTTCGGTCACCCATTCCCGCGCGTCGTCCATGCGACCACAGAGCAGCGCAGCCGCCGACAAACCGGGGTCCGTCGCAGATATCACTGCGGGCGCACGATGCCCGCCGGTGACCGCTACTCCGCGGGCCGCCTCCGCGCTGCGGTGAGAACGACGGAATCCCTCGACGCCAGGAAGTACCGTGCCGATCGCCACGCTTGGAGAATTGGGCCGCCCCCGGGCAAAGTGACGGACTATCTCAACCACACCGGAGGGAGGCGCCGACCGATAGGGCAGCCATGCCCATCCGCTGGTTTGATCGGCGGCCACAAAAAGTGCAATCGCGCTTGCGTCCGCCGCCTGGGCGAGGTCTCGCAGAAAGCGTTGAAGCCGCGAGAGTTCATCTCCCGCAACACCGCCGTCGGGGCACCACATCACGACGGCCAGGTGGTGCCAGCGCAGTGGATATCGAATCGAAGCGGTCGCGGCGTCGACGTCGATGGCCTGCGTGGTTGTCAACAGCTCTCGCACACGCAGACCACGAAGGCTGTTCTGGTTTTCCAGCCACCGTTCGCGTTCCTCTTCGTACACTGCGACAACTTGTTGGGAAATCCAGTCGATGTACTCGAACAACGTCGCTGTGATCGCCTCGAGCACCGAAAGCCGGACCGGTGCAGCGACGTCGATCACACCCACCTCGCGGAATACCAGCTCGTTCATGCGCCGCTGACCCAGCCGGTACGCCCGGACGAGGGCGTTGACCGGAACGCCGTGTTGTGCCAGTCGTCGCGCGAACTCCAGTGCTGCGGTGGGCGCCTCGACGCGCTCCACCGCAATGCCGTATCGCAACGCGTGCAGAAGAGTGTCGACGTTTCCCTCGACGCTCGCGCCATGCAATTCGACGATCCGAGCATCACCGCGCAGTTCGGGAATTTCTTCCTCGAGTGAGCGGCGGATGACCGACGATACCGCGGCCAGTTGCTCGTGCATGCGTTGAGCGACCTGGGCGACATAGCCACTGACCTCCGCACTGTCGTCGAGACCGAAGGTGCTCACTTTTCCTGCCTGGTTTCGGGTCGGGCGGGCTAGATTCCGGCGCGTTCGGCTATGTCGTGTCCGAGTGCGACAAGGTCAGTCACGGTCTGCTGGGCGGGAATGCCGGACGTGGCGCGGTTGCGTGAATCCTGTTGCGCGCGGAGCAGGATGCCCTCGGCGATGATGGCGATCTTCCAGAGCGCCAGCGCGTGCCAGAAGCCCAGTTCGGCGTCGCCGACGTCACGGCCGGTGGTGAGGCAGTACCGGCCGACCAGATCGGCGCGACGGGGATAGCCGGGTGGGAGAAGGCGACGATGCCGTCGTAGTGGGCCTTCGCGCCGCCCATCATGCCCTTGCGCCACCAGTTGTCGATGATCGCCTCTGAGGGTTCCACGCCCGGTCGGTTGAAATTGTAGAAGGGCCCCCTCGGCCATCCAGCGGTAGAACTCCGACCGGTTCGCCGCCAGTTGTGCCTGGAAGCCGTCGAACACGTCTTTAGGAAGGCCGCCGGGATTGGTTTCGGTCTGCACCGTCAGTGGCGGCACAGAGCTGATCAACACCGCCTTGCTTGACCGGCTTTCGCCATGGCGTGCCAGATAGCGCACCACCTCACCGCCACCGGTGGAGCGGCCGACATGTATGGCGTCCCTTAGGTTGAGGTGCTCGATCAGCGTCGCCAGGTCGTCGGCGTAGTGGTCCATGTCGTGGCCGTCGCCGGTCTGACTGGATCGGCCGTGTCCACGCCGGTCGTGAGCGATCACGCGGTAGCCGTGCTGCAGGAAAAATAGCATCTGGGTGTCCCAGTCATCGGCCGACAGCGGCCAACCGTGGCTGAACACGATGGGTTGGCCTGTGCCCCAGTCTTTGTAGAAGATGTCCGTGCCGTCGGTCGTGATGATGGTGCCGACGGACATAAGGTGGTCAACGCCGTTCACAAGGTGATGAGTAGGCCACTGCCCTCCGTGATCGCAGCTATCGCGGATGCACTCGGGCTGATCGACTTCTTCGGTCAGGCGCTGACCTGTCATGGGTTCTCCTCCCACCGGGGCGACTGGTTTGTGAATCCGGTTTGTGAATTTGTGTGTGCGCCATTGGGGTCAGCCCTGTAGGGCGGACGTGAAAATGCCGGGCAGGTGGCGGAGCTTGCCGTCGGCCGCGTAATAGGTCAGCCGACGGCCGGTGACCTCGGCCGTGCGATTGGTCACGAACCACGGTGGCCGCGGGGACAGGGCGAATTCGGCGTGCGCCACAGAACGCGGGAATGGCCGGAATGGTGCCCGCACGACGGTCTTCTGCGGCCGGTCGAAGAACAGCGCGTTGTGGACCACCCCGATGCCGCTTTGGACGTCGTCGTAGCTGTGGCCGGGGAAGGCGCCCCAGCTGGCCCGCGGCGTGAGGTAGCCGACGCCGGTCCAGGCATTGACCGCGACGGTGCCGTACCGCAGCTCGGCGATGGCCTCCTCGTGGGCCGGGCCGAGTTCGGCGATCGTCCGCGGGTGGATGATCAGATTGACGCCGAGCGTGCCGTGCAGGGTGTCGTTGGCGAAATGCACGGCATTGCGCAGGAATTCGGCGGCGTCGCGGCCGGGCAGCGCGGTCGTCGCCTGGACGGGTCCAAAGAATTCCTCGGTGAACGCGTGCGCCTTGGTGTCGCCGGGATCCACGCCGGTGATCAGCGTGCGGGTGGCGCCACCGGCTCCGAGCTGTTCGGCCCCCGCATATCGCGCGGTGGCGGCGAGGCGCCGATCCTCTGCGCCCGGGTAGTAGGCCGGACGCGGCGGGGCGGTGTCCAGCTCGGCGCGCAGCGCGTCGACCATGTGCGTGGCGCCGTCCCAGTCGCGGGGAAGCACGACGACCTGCGAGGCGATGCAGTTGAAGCCGCTGTTGTGCAGTTTCTGGGTGGCCACGTGTTCGGCCTGGAAACGGAAGTCGGCCGTTGTCCACGGCCCGGGCACGATGATGGTCGGACCGACACCGCCGAGTTCGGAGGTGATCGGCTTGTCGATCACGGGCTCGTTGCGGAGCTTGCGTGCGGCGCCCTCGTCGCCGGCTCCGTAGACGATGAGGTCGTGGGTGTGTTCGCTGCCGGTGATATGGATGGTGTCGACGCTGGGGTGCTTGCACAGGTGGGCGCCCACATCGCCGCCTCCGTAGACGAAACGCAGGTACCCATCGGCAACGAGGGGCGCGAGCGCCTTCTCGAAGATCGGCCCTAGGTAGGCGTTGACCGGGTTCATTTTCAGGACCACGACCTCGCCGTCGGTGTAGAGCTTGTACAGGGCGTCGAGCAGGGGGATCGACGCGATGTTGCCCGCGCCGAGAACCAGTGTGACCTTTCCCTGCCCGTGCTGCCGACGCAGGCGCGTGGCTATCTCTTCCGGCAGTGAGGCCGGCGTCGTGCCGGGCCGCATCCAGACCTCGGCGGAGAAGCCGTGCAGCAGCAGCCGCTCCGTGAGGTCGTGGGGGTAGACCCGCACGATCGTCTGGCCGTCGCGGCGCTGCCGGATCGGGCACCCCTTGAGCGGGTTGTCACCGGCGGCCACGGCGGCGAGGGTTTCGATGGCCGCGGTCATCCAGCTCAACACGGCGTAGGGGCCGCTGATCCACTCCTCGCCGGCCAGCGGCGAACCCGCCGGGATGCCCTTCGCCTTGACGGCCGCGGCGACCCATTCGGCGGCGGCGTCACGGACGAGCGGGCGCAGCCGTTCGAGGTAGCCGAGTTTGTCGGCGATCGACAGCCCAGCCCAGCGCGGCTTCGCGGCGGTGAGATCGGCGAGTGTCTGGTCAGCTACTGAGTGGGTCATCAAGTCTCCCGCGTCGAAGGTTGGGTGAGTTAGTCACCGTATGAGCCGGACTCCGGTCCGTGGCGTAACGGGTATTGCTGCGCCGAGGCGTCCCGGGTCGGCGTTCGGCGTTGGGTGAATGCGGCGACCGCCGAAGCGAATTCGGGTCCGGCGACTTGTTGGCGAAATATCGCCATCTCCTCGCGCAGACGGCCGGGCACGCTGTCCTTGTTGAGGCGTAACAGTTGCTTGGTCAGCCGCAGGGCTCGGGTCGGTTGGCGTGCCAGCTTGGCGGCAATCTGGTGCGCCCGTGCCAGGTGATTGCCGGCCTCGACAACTTCGGTGACCAAACCGAGTTGGTGTGAGTGCTGGGCGGCGATCGGTTCGGCCAGCAGCAGCTGGGCGGCCCGCAGCTGCCCCACAGCGCGCGGCAGCAGCAGCTGGGCGCCCGCGGGAACCAGGCCTAGCGGTACGAATGCGTAGTGCAGCCGCGCGGAGCTGTCCGCGACGACGTAGTCGCAGTGCAGCAGCATGGTCGCGCCGATTCCGACGGCTGCGCCGCGCACCGCGGCGACGATGGGCACGGTGAGCCCGGCGACCGTACTCAGGAAACGCATGACCGGGGAATCCTCGCCCATCTGCGGGGCGCTGAGAAAGTCCTGCAGGTCGTTGCCGGCGCAGAATCCGGCCCCGCTACCGCTGAGCAGAACCGCGGTGGTTTGCGGGTTGGCCTCGGCGGCGAGCAACGTGTCGGCCAAGGTGTGACACATCGCGGCGGTCAGTGCGTTTCGTCGCTCCGGACGGTTGAGGCATATCTGGACGCTGGAGCCCGTCACACTGACCTCGACAACGTCTGACACGGTGTGCTCCTAATCGTGACTTGGTTCATATATGCCGTGGCTGCGTTAGTGGCGACCGACCAACCAACGTTGCCGCGCATTACTTGTCGCAGCCCCGATCGGTTGCGCACAGTCCACGCTCAGGTCGCCGAAATCTGTTGGCGCGCGAGGCGGTAGCGATGACTACGAGGCCAGCTGCCACGCTTGGCTGCGTAGAGCCGGTAATTCCTCCCATGCGCGACCATAGATCTTCCCCCGATCAGCCGCTGTGACGGCACGCCACTTTCGGCCGATGATCGCCCGAAGCAGCTCGTAGTTCTGTCGCCAGTTGGCGATCCCGTGGCATGCGTGGACGCCGGTTGGGATGAGCACCGGGGATAAGACCATCGTTAGAATGACGACGGGAAGGAACATGGTTTCACTCACATTTCTCCGCGAAGCGGATCGGTCGGAATTCGGTATGGGATTCCTCGGGCGGTCGGCGGTGACCGTGCCCGACGTCCTTCAAAACTAAATTGGCGACGACAGCGCGACAATTCGCCGATTTACCGATTGCCATCGGTAGGTCGACCGGTTTTTGCCGCTCGCGCCGCGTGTGTCGCGGCGAACCACCGAATCCGTCCGCGCCGCCGCGGCCAGCGCGCGACCGCGACCCGACACCGCAGCAGCCACCCGCCGCTGCGGTCGGCGTTACTCGACGGTTGCCGTTCCTTGCTTGCGCAACCAAGTTCACCGACGGGAACCGGCCTGCGGCGACGTGCGCCGAGGTAGGACTCCCCCGCCTGATTCTGGACGAAGGGCCTCCGGTCGTCTCCTTGACACGTCTTTTGTGCGAAAACCAGCAAGCTGCCCGTTGGAAGGCTGGATGGCCGTCGATTCCGCGCTCGTTTCCTGGCCGACGTATTGAGCACACGCGGATGCAGTTAGTGGCGATCGACCAACCAACGTTGCGGCGCGTTACTTGACGCAGACCCCGACTGGTTGCGCGCAGTCCACGCTCAGGTTAATCGAAATCTGTTGGCGCGCATGGCGGTAGCGATGACCCCCCGACGCTTCAGGTGAACATGACGGCCCAACACATTTCTCCGCGAAACGGATCGAGCTGGAATTGGGTGTGGGGTTTGATAATTCGATATGAGGCTGGTCGCTATCCTCTGGCTAGCGGGCTTCGGCCGGCGACCGGCTCTACGGGTTGTGGGTCGATGTCGGCGAGGTCAGCGCTGGGGTCGGTGATCGCGGCGCGCTGCTCGGCGGTCAGGCAGGTGCCGATGAGCCGGTCGGCGTGGCCGAGGTCGTGGTCGCAACCGATTGACAGCACGCCGCGCAGCTCCTGCCCGTCGAGGTACCAGATCGAGAACGCGCCGTCTTCGGGTACTCCACGCTCGATCCGGGTGTCGCCGGCGACCACACCGTGGAAGCGCAGCGTGACCCAGTCGGCGAGATCGGACCAGAAGGTGGGGATGTCGGTGTAGGGGTCGTTGCCGCCGAGCATGTTGGCGGCGGCCGCGCGGCCTTGCCCGGCGGCGACGTCCCAGTGTGCGACGCGCGCCCGTCGGCGATGGGCCGCCGAGTCCCACTCGCACACGTCGCCGGCGGCGAAGATCCCGGGCGCCGAGGCGCGCAGTTGCGCGTCGCAGTGCACGCCGCCGGAGTCGCCGAGCCGTAGGCCCGCGCCGCGGGCGAGCCGTACGTCGGGCTGGGCGCCGACGCCGACGACGACCGCCTGGGCGGCAAGGGTGCGGCCCGCTCGGGTGACGACGCGGGTGACGCGGCTGCCGTCGCCCTCGAAGCGCTCCAGCTCGTCGCCGGCCACGAACCGCACTCCCTGTTGCTCCAGCACGTGTTGCAGGAAGCGGCCGCCGCGGCTGCCGAGGTGATGCTCGAAGCAGACGTTCTCGCGCATCAGCACCGTGCAGCGCTTGCCGGTGGCCGTCAGGGTGGCGGCCACCTCGCAGCCGATGTAGGAGCCGCCGACCAGCACGACTTCGTCGGCCTGCTCGACGTCGCGGCCGATTGCGTCGGCATTGCCGAGCGCGCGAAGGTAGTGGATGCCGGCCAGCGCCGATCCGTCACAGGTGATCCGGCGAACCGTCGCACCCGTCGCGAGCAACGCCTGGCCGAACGTCACCTCGTCGCGACTGGACAGCCGGGCGCTCCGCGC
>DATIOT010000153.1:0-6928 GCA_035472875.1 Mycobacterium sp. | reverse complement strand
GGCCGTCGAAGCCGAAAGGATTGGCCGGCTCACCGACGACACCGTCAAGCTGATGAAAGGCGCCGGCCTGATCCGGCTGCTGCAGCCCAAGAGTTACCAAGGCTTTGAGGTCCACCCCCGCGAGTGGGCCGAGACGGCGATGGCCACCGCGGCACTGGATCCGGCCGCCGGCTGGATCGTCGGCGTGGTGGGGGTGCACCCCTACCAGTTGGCCTATGCCGATCCAAAGGTGCCCGCCGAGGTCTGGGCCGACGATGTCGACACCTGGATGGCCTCCCCGTACGCGCCGCAGGGGGTGGCCAAGCCCGTCGACGGCGGCTACATCTTCAACGGCCGCTGGCAGTTCAGCTCGGGCACCGACCATTGCGACTGGATCATCCTGGGAGCGATGCTCGGCGACGACAAGGGCATACCGCTGATGCCGCCCCAGATGCTGCACATGATCCTGCCCCGCAAGGACTACGAGATCATTGAGGACTCGTGGAATGTGGTGGGGCTGCGCGGAACCGGCTCCAAGGACGTCATCGTCAAGGACGCGTTCGTCCCGACCTACCGGACCATGGACGCGACGAAGGTGATGGACGGCACCGCGCAGCGTGAGGCCGGCATGACCGAGCCGCTGTATCTGATGCCGTGGTCGACGATGTTCCCGCTGGGCATCTCCGCGGCGACAATCGGCATCGCGGAGGGCGCGCTGGCCGCGCACCTGGATTACCAGCGGGAGCGCGTCGGCGCCACCGGAACCGCGATCAAGGACGACCCGTACGTCATGCACGCCATCGGCGAGGCGGCGGCCGACATCAACGCTGCCCGCCAGGAGTTGCTGGCCAACGTCGACCGCATCTACGACATGGTCGCTGCCGGCAAGGAGGTGTCGTTCGCGGACCGCGCGGCCGGTCGCCGCACGCAGGTCCGAGCGGTATGGCGCGCGGTGGCGGCGGTCGACGAGATCTTTGCCCGCTCGGGCGGCAACGCGGCACGGATGGACAAACCGCTGCAACGGTACTGGCGTGACGTGCATGTCGGCCACCTGCATGCCATTCATGTCCCGGGCACCACCTACCACGCGTCGGCGCTGAGCTCGCTCGGCATCGATCCGCCGCAGGGTCCACTGCGGGCTCTGATCTAGGAGAACGCTTAAATGAGCGACCTGAAAAGCCTGGGCTACATCACCATTTCGACCAACGACATCGACCGCTGGCGGCAATTCGCCTTCGGCGTGCTGGGCTTCGCGGAAGGCAAGGGACCTGACCCGTCAACGCTGTACCTGCGGATGGACGAGCGCGCGGCCCGGCTCATCGTGGTGCCCGGGGAGTCCGACCGGGTTCTCACCGTCGGCTGGGAAGTGCGCGACCACCCCGCACTGCAGCGGGTCAAAGCAACCCTCGACGGCGCCGGGGTGCCGTTCAAGCAACTGACCACCGAAGAGGCCGAGGCCCGCCGGGTGGAAGAGGTGATCACCTTCGAGGACCCGGCCGGCACCACACTCGAGGTCTTTCACGGTGCGGTGCTTGACCACAGCCCGGTCATCACGCCGTTCGGCGCGAAATTCGTCACCGGCGACCAAGGCATGGGCCACGTCGTCGTGCCGGCCACCGATCCCAACGGGCTGTTCGACTTCTACACCGAAGTACTGGGTTTCCGTTCCCGCGGCGCGTTCCGGGTCCCATTGCCGAAAGAGTTTGGCCCGGTGCGGGTCCGCTTCCTCGGTATCAACGAGCGACACCACAGCATGGCGATCGTGCCGGCCGCGCACCAGCGCGACCCGCGCCTCGTCCACATCATGGTCGAGGTCGACACCCTTGACGCGGTCGGTCAGGCGCTGGACCGTGTGAACGCCGAGGGCTTCCAGTTGTCGTCCACCCTCGGACGTCACACAAACGACAAGATGGTCTCGTTCTACGTCCGTGCCCCCGGTGACTGGGACATCGAATTCGGCACGGACGGTATGCGGGTCGACGAAACCTATTACACGGCAGAGGAAATCACCGCTGACAGCTACTGGGGCCACCAGTGGGTCGGCGAAATGCCTGCGGCAATGCGGCTATGACACCCGATACCGACGTCAAACCCGTCCCCGCGGCGTCGATCACCTCCTGGGACCACGAGGCCGATGTGGTCATCGCCGGCTACGGGGTCGCCGGCGCCGCCGCGGCGGTCGAAGCAGCCCGCGCCGGCGCCGACGTCCTGGTTCTGGAGCGCACCGGGTCCTGGGGCGGCGCAGCGGCGATGGCCGGCGGGTTCATCTACCTCGGCGGCGGCACCGAGCTGCAAAAGGCTTGCGGCTTCACCGATTCCGTCGACAACATGGCGGCGTTCCTCAATGTTGCGATGGGACCCGGTGCCGACGAGAACCGGATCGCCGATTACTGCGCCAGCAGCGTCGCCCACTTCGACTGGCTCGTTGGCTGCGGTGTGCCGTTCAAGGCGGAGTTCTTCTCCGAACCCGGCTGGGAACCAATGGGCGACCAGGGCCTGATGTACAGCGGGGGCGAAAATGCCTACCCGTTCAACACCATTGCCACCCCCGCCCCGCGCGGGCACGTCCCCCAGATGTCGAACAAGAAGCAGGGCGAAGCCAGCGCCGGCTACATGCTGATGAAGCCGCTCGTCGAGACGGCCACCGCGGCCGGCGCCCGGGCGCTCTACGACGTGCGGGTGCAAAGCCTGATCGTCGAGTCGGACGGCAGGGTGGTCGGGATCCGCGCCCGCCAATACGGCACTGAGATGGCGATTCGGGCGCGCTCCGGGCTCGTACTCGCGACGGGCAGCTTTGCGTACAACGACGCGATGGTGGCGCAGTACGCTCCGCGGATCGCCGGACGTCCGGCCGCGTCGATCGAGCAGCACGACGGCCAAGCGATCCGGATGGCGCAGGCGCTGGGAGCCGACCTGGCCCACATGGATGCCACCGAGGTCGCGATCTTCATCGACCCACAGCAGCTGGTGCGCGGCATCCTGGTCAATGGCCGCGGTCAGCGGTATGTCGCCGAGGACACCTACCCGGGCCGGATCGGCCAGCTCACCCTCTACCAGCAGGACAACATCGCATACCTGATCATTGACAGCGATGCCCAGGACGAGGCGATGGCATCGTGGTCGCCCAAGTTCATGCTGCGGCCGGCGACCTGGGTGGCTGACACCGTTGCCGACTTGGAACGTGAGATGGGCCTGGCGCCAGGGTCGCTGCAAGCGACCGTGGCCGCCTACAACAGCGGCGCCGCCCGCGGCGCGGACCCGCTGCTGCACAAGAAGCCCGAGTGGCTGAAGCCGATCGGCTCCCCGGTCGGCGCAATCGACCTGCGGGAGAACACCGGCGGCTTCACCTTGGGCGGCCTGCGCACCTCGTTGGATGCGGAGGTGCTGCACGTCAGCGGTGAACCCATCCCTGGACTCTTCGCTGCGGGCCGGTCGACCGCCGGACTGGCCGCGTGGGGTTATGCCAGCGGCATCTCGCTCGGTGACGGTAGCTTCTACGGCCGGCGCGCGGGCCGGTCGGCAGCCAAGGGCTGACCCGCGCTGATCCATCGATCGCCGCCGGACATCAGGGTCCGGCGGCGATTTTCGTGTGGTGAGTGACAACGACCACACCGGTGTGATAAAAACAGATATTCCTAATAGGAATATGGCAGCCAGATATACTCAAGCTTTGGAGGGCCGATGACCCCGATCGTTGCGACCGTCGAACCAGCTACCCCCACGGCCGTCATCGACCGCATCTCTCTGGTCCTCGACGCGTTCGACGGACCGGGACGGCTGACGCTGGCCCAGATCGTCCGCCGTACCGGCCTGCCGCGCTCGTCGGCGCATCGCATGCTCGAGCGCCTAGTACAGCTGCGCTGGCTGCGCCGCAGCGGTCGCGAGTACGAGCTCGGCATGCGCCTGGTGGAGCTGGGCTCGTTGGCCGTGCACCAGGACCGCCTGGTGCGGGCGGCCAGCCCGCTGCTGGGCGAATTGCACCGCGCCACTGGACTCGTCGTGCACCTTGCGGTTCTGGACGGACCCGATGTCGTCTATCTCTCCAAGGTCGGCGAACGGATGCTCGCCGCGATCCCCACCCGGGTCGGGAGTCGTCAACCCGCGCACTGTACTGCCGTCGGTAAGGCGATCCTGGCGTACAGCGATCAGGATGCCGAGGTGGACCTGCGGGTCCGCAAGACCAAGTACTCGATCTCTAGCAGGTCCCAACTGGCAATTGAATTGGCCAAGGTGCGCGCCCATGGTGTCGCGTTCGAGCGCGAGGAGTCGCTGCACGGGTTCGGTTGTGTTGCAGCCCCCATCGGGAGCCCGGGTGAGGCGGTGGCCGCGGTGTCGGTGTGCGGTCCGATGAATCGCATGATGTTCGATCAGCGACTGACCGCACCGGTACGCATGACCGCGATGGCCATCTGGCGCAACGTCGAGGATGGCCCGCAACGGGTTGCGCCGACCCTGCAGCCGCTGCGGCCTTTGCGGCCTTCGCGTCCCGCGCCGCGGCCTGCCCTGCAGTACGCGTGAATCCGTTCTCTGGCGGCGTAGCCGTAATCACGGGTGCCGGTGCCGGCATCGGCGCGGGATTGGCACGGCACGCCAGCCGATTGGGCATGACCGTGGTCCTCGCCGACATCGACGGCGACGCCGCTGTGGCTCTGCGCGACGAGTTGCGCGCAGCGGGAGGTTCGGCGGAAGACGTCGTATGCGACGTCCGCGACCCGGTTGCGGTCCAGGAACTCGCCGACCGGACCTACCGGGACGTTGGTCCCGTGCGGCTGTTGGTGAACAACGCCGGAGTCGAACAGTTCGGCTATCTGTGGGACACGCCCGTGGCCAACTGGCAGCGCGTAGTCGGCATCAACATCACCGGAGTCTTCCACGGCGTGCGAGCGTTTCTGCCCAAGATGATGGCCACCGACGAGCAGGCCTGGGTGTGGAACCTGTCGTCGGTCGGTGGGGTGCTGGCGGTTCCGTTGCAAGCGCCGTACATCATGAGCAAGCACGCGGTGCTCGCGTTGACCGAGTGCCTGTATCTCGATGTTCAGTTGGCCGGACACCATCACCATATTCACGTGCAGGCTGTGTTGCCCGGCGCGGTGGTATCCAACATCTTCGAGTCGGCGGGCGGCGTCGACAGCGACGGGGGCGGCGATGTCGCTGTCGCCGAGGCGCAGCGTTCGGCCATGCTTGACGTCAAGGCCGCGGCCATGGATCCACTGGCCGCCGCCGCAACGATCTTCGAGCAGGCGGCCAAGGGCCGGTTCTACCTGCTCACCGAGCCGGTGTATGTTGGCTCGGCCATGGCGGAACGGGCGAATGTTCTCAGAGCGCAACGGCCTCCGTTGCTGCGATGACGACTGCCGTCGACTCCGCACCCGCGAAGAGCACGCGTTCATCGACGCACTAGCGATCCGCAACGCGGAATTCAGGCTTACGCGTGCTGGCACCAGACCGGCAGCGCGACAAGGCCGTGCACCATGATGCTGTGGCGGTATTCGAGTGGCTCGGTTATTGCCAGTTCGAGACGTCCGAATTTCGCGCAGTGGCGACGCATCAATTGCAAAACGGGACAGCATTCCTCGACCATGGGCTTTGCGTTTTGCGGCCGGCATCAAGTGCCGAAACGGTCTCGTGTCCATCGCGACGCGCGCCCGCTTTTGCGCGAATCAGCCCGATCGTCGCGACTAGGTTGCCACGCTTGCTTTCTCGTCGACGATAGACAGGTCGCCACGTCGCACCGCGTCGAGGATCGATTCGCTCAACGCTGAACACATCAGGAACACGCTCCGGCTGGCGTGGGCCGACATCTTCTCGGCTTCGGCGCGCTCGGAGCATCGGGCCGTCGCGTCCGCATTCCACTGCACGCTGGTTTGGTTCCAGCTGCTCTTGCGGGCCAGTACCCGCGCGCCGCAGTTGCGGCACGTCACCGGAATCATCGGCACCTCGTCAAGGCGGTTGTCGTGCCTGACGGACGAATCGAGCGTCATCACACCGACCCCGTGGGAACTGGCGGGGCGGCCATGTTCGCTTCGACTTCTTTCATCCACGCCTGGTAGGGACGGGTGGTGTCCAGCTCAAACTCGAAGCGGTCCACCATATCTGGCTGCACATCGGCGGCGTCGACGTAGAACTGGTGGTACCAACGGCGCAGCTGATAGACCGGGCCGTCCTCCTCCACCAATAGCGGATTGTCAATGCGCGCCTTGTGCCGCCAGATCTCGACGTCCTGCTCGAAACCAAGCTTGACGTAGTCGCCTAGCTTGATCGCGGTCTGCATGGCCTCCTCGCCGGGCTGAGTGTCCGACTTCTTCACGATGATGCCGTATTGCAGCACAAAGGAATTCGAGTCGATCGGATAGTGACAATTGATGAGAATCGTTTTGGCGTCGCCTTGCTCGTAGTGATAGGTCAGGTCATCGATCATGAAGGACGGACCGTAGTAGGACGCCACCGACGTCGTACCCAGCATCTGTGAGCCCACGGGGGCGGCGAGGTCAGGTCGGCCCGCACCGTTCATGTACTGCGTCGCCAAATGCCCTTCGAAGATGTTCTTGAAATACGTGGGCAGCGAGCCGTGAATGTAGAAGAAGTGCGCCATATCCACGACGTTGTCGATGATTTCGCGGCAGTTGCTGTGCACGACCGTGGTATACCAGTGCCAGTCGGTCCACTCGTCGCTCGTAGCGCCTTCGATGCGCGGGATCGTGACTTCCGGTGGCGGCGGCTTGCGCTCGGGGTCGTTCCAAACGAACAACATGCCGTCCTGCTGGAGCGTGGTCCAGGCTTGCGTACGGGCCAGCTTGGGTGTGCGTCGGCTGTAGGGCACCTGTTTGCACCGCCCGTCGCCGCCCCAGCGCCAGTCGTGAAACGGACACGCGATCTCATTGCCCTTGACCTCGCCCTGCGAGAGATCACCGCCCATGTGCCGGCAGTAGCTGTCGAGCACGTTGATGTT
>DATIOT010000152.1:0-1701 GCA_035472875.1 Mycobacterium sp. | reverse complement strand
ACGTGCAGGGCCGCGACGGATGAATGCCAGCGACAAATGCCGCGGCACTGGACGGTCTCGCGGCAGGTGGTGCGCCACGCGATGAAGCCATTGTGGGTCGGCGACCAGCGACGTCACGAACCGGCTTAGTACTGCAGCCGTAGATCGGGATCATTGGTGTTCGCGTCGTCGGTAGTGGGATAGACGGGCTCGGTATTGGTGTTTTCGTCGCCATCGTGACCAGGCCAGCAGGGTGGTGATGGTGTGGTGGGCGGTGAGTAGCAGGGCATCGAAGAGTCGGCGAAATTCGTTGACAGTCAACGCGATCAGTCCGGTGGGTGCGGGGTGGGCGTCGCGTTCGATCGCGGTGGCCACCGCCAGGAAGGCATGGGCGAGCATGGCCAGGGTGGTCCAGCGATGCCAGGATCGCCAGCGCCGGACCTGATGCTGATCGATTCCTGCCAGGCCTTTGGCGGCCTGGAAGGATTCCTCGATGCGCCAACGCTGGCCGGCGACCGCGATCAGCGTGCGCAGCGGCACCGGGCGCGGGCTGTAGCAGCGCAGGTAGGCGTGCTTGCCGGTGGCATCGTTGCGGCGGATCAGCAAATGATGAACGCCGGTGTCGGTGTCGTCTTCGGCCAGCAGCCGAACCCAGGCCCACGAGTACAGACGCGGGCCGTGTGCACCGGCACCAGCAGAGTGCTTCTGCCACGCCCGTCGGGGAAGCAGCGCGGGCAGCGCGTCGACGCGGATCGGGCCTGCGTGAGTGGGTACACGCCGGTTGGCCGAGACGGCCATCACATACCCCAGGCCGTGACCGCGAACCGCGGCCCGTAGTTTCGGGTCGGCGCCATAGACCTCGTCGCCGGCCACCCACCCCGCGGGAACCTCGGCGTGTACGGCGCGGTCGATTAACGCCATGGCCAGGGTGGGCTTGGTCGCAAAGCCTCTGTTGCTCAGCGGGATTCGGGCCTCATCGCAGCGATCGGAATCCTCGGTCCACGACCTCGGCAGATACAGGGCGCGGTCGATCAGGGCGTGCCCGCGGGGTGCCGCGTAGGTCAGATACACCGCGACTTGGGAGTTCTCGACACGCCCCGCGGTGCCGCTGTATTGGCGTTGCACCCCCACCGAATGCACGCCCTTCTTCACATCGCCGGTCTCGTCGACCACCAGGATCGCACCCGGGTCGCCGAACGCGTCGATGACGTAGTTGCGCAGGTCATCGCGCACGGCATCAGCGTCCCAACTGGCCCGCGCCAGCAGATGCTGCAGCGCGTCGGGAGTGGCGGCGCCGCGGTGCTCAGCGATGGTCCAGCAATTCTTTCGGTCCAGGCCCGAAACCATCCCAGCCATCAGCGCACCAGCATGCCGAAGAGGTTCGAACCGACGAAATCGCGGCGCGATCCGATCCAGTACCGCCGAGAACTCCGCCTGCCAACGATCAGGGTCTACGCTATGAGCCGCGGCGGCCGCGACATACTCAGAAGTATTCACAAACTCCGAACAATGCCGCGGTCACCGCTCTGACCAGCGCAGACACGCCAGCATCAGCAATCTCTATCTACGGCTGCAGTACTAGGTAGCCCGCCACCGTCTGAGTCGCACTCGTATCCTCGATCAGGTCGGCTAATAAAGCGGCCGGCTCACGAGTCTTGGAGGAACAGTGGCAGGTCGTCCGTTACACACGTTCGAAGTGGTGCGCAGCGAGCAATTGACGCC
>DATIOT010000151.1:0-4159 GCA_035472875.1 Mycobacterium sp. | reverse complement strand
CGGATATTTTCGTCGCATCGAGAACGTCACCGCTGCGTGGCACTTTGTCAGTGGCGACGACAGCGGAGTGACCGGCCCGGTGCATGTCTCCCGTCAACGCAGTCCGCGGCCCTCGACCGCGGCCTGGCTGGCGGCGGTCCGGGAATGCGGATTTTCCGCCGCGCGACCGAATTCACCTCGGCCGGAGGGCTTTTGCGAGGTCGTCGTCACGCAACACCGAGGCGCTCGGTTCAGTACTGCGGACGCCTACTTGAAGCCGGCGATGCGGCGCGAGAACCTCACCGTGCTCACCGAGGCCACCGTCACCCGGGTCCTCGTCGACGGCACCCGGGCGGTCGGTGTGCAATTCCAGCGCGGCGGTCAACAATGCGTCGCCTACGCCCGGCGCGAGGTGGTGCTCTGCGGCGGTGCCATCAACAGCCCGCAGCTGTTGATGCTTTCCGGTATCGGCGATCGCGACCACCTTGCGGAACACGACATCGACACCGTCTACCACTCACCTGAGGTGGGGCAGAACCTGCTCGACCACCTGGTCACACCGCTGGGTTTCGACGTCGAAGGCGGCAGTCTGGCCGCCGTCGAAAAGCCCAAAGAGTTGATCAACTACCTGCTGCGGCGCCGCGGCATGCTCACCTCCAGCATCGGCGAGGCGTACGGATTTGTCCGTAGCCGCCCCGAGCTGGACCTGCCTGACCTCGAGCTGATCTTTGCTCCCGCGCCGTATTACGACGAGGGCCTGCTGGTTGAGCCGCCGGGACACGGGGTGGTGTTCGGGCCGATCCTGGTCGCACCGGAAAGCCGGGGCCAGATCACGCTGCGGTCGGCCGACCCATATGCCAAGCCGATCATCGATCCGCGTTATCTGTCCGATGCCAGCGGGCTGGACCGCGCCGCGATGATGGAAGGGCTGCGGATATGTGCCCGGATTGCCGACGCTCCCGCCTTAAAAGGCCTGCTCGGCCCCATCGTGCGACCGCGCGACTGCACCGAGCTGAACGAGGCCACTTTCGAACTGGCGCTCAACACCAACTCGCACACCCTGTATCACCCGCTGGGCACCTGCCGGATGGGCAGCGATGAGTCGAGTGTGGTGGATCCGCAGCTGCGGGTCCGGGGGGTCGACGGACTGCGGGTGGCTGACGCCTCGGTGATGCCAAGCACCGTCCGCGGGCACACTCATGCGCCGTCGGTGCTGATAGGGGAAAAGGCCGCCGATCTGATCTGCGGCCGGCTGCGGCCGAGTTAGGACGGACAGGGCCGCTTGGGCGCGCCGCTGTGCGACTGACCGTGGGCCGTCTCGGCAGAATGGGACCATGGTGGGCCGACTGCGATGACGATGGACGCGAAACGGCGCCGGGTGCACGAAAAGCTGGCGGGATTGCCCGGCGTACGCCCGATACGCCGGCCGCTCTCACCGGGCAGCGCCGACGAGTTCGACCTGTACTACGTACGCAGCGGCCGCAGGTCCGCCCACCCACTGGTGATCATCCCGGGAGGCCCCGGAGTGGCCTCGGTGCAGATGTACAAAGGCCTGCGGCGGCGGGCCGTTGCCGCGGGCCTCGACGTGATCATGATCGAGCACCGGGGAGTGGGATTGTCGCGCCACGACGACTCCGGCGCCGACCTGCCGCTGCAAGCCTTCACCGTCGATCAAGTGGTCGACGACGTCGCCGCTGTGCTGGACGACGCGCATGTGGACTCGGCCATCATCTATGGCACGTCGTACGGCAGCTACGTCGCGGCTGGACTAGGCGTCCGCTATCCCGGCTTGGTGTGGGCGATGATCCTGGATTCGCCGCTGCTGTCGCAGCATGACATTGCGATCGTGCGTGACGGCATTCGTGGGCTGCTGCTAAAGGGCAATAGTCCGGAAACCGCCGCACTGGCGCCCAAGGTCCGCAAGCTCGTAGACGCCGGAGTGATGACCGCCTCGGCGGGGCAGGTCGCCGCCACAGTTTACGGCTACGGCGGGACTTCTCTGCTCGATCGACTCCTCAACCTCTTGCTCGATGGCCGAATCATCTTGTGGCAGGCACTATGCCGATTAATCAACTTGGTCGGTCACACGGTGCCGTACCGCAACGAGATTGATCTGGTGAGCCGCATCGCATTCCGCGAACTCGGCTACGCTGCCGAACCCGACGGCCTACCACTCGATCCTGCGGTGGCGATACGCGAAACACTCGCCGAGACAGTTGCCTTCGAAGACGAGCCCTATGACCTGGTGGCCGAGATGCCGAAATTCGGTTGGCCCACGGTGGTGATTTCCGGTGGTCGCGATCTGGTCACACCGCCGGCGGTGGCCGAACGCATTGCGTCGCTGCTTCCGAATGCGGTGTTGTTGGCGCTCCCGACCATGGCGCACGATGCGCTGGACTTTCGCGAGCCGACTGCCCTGGCTGTTGCCGGTGCGGTGTGGCGCGGCGAATTCGACTCGCTTGCCGCTCAGGCGGCGACGCTGGATGCGCTCCCGACGCGTCTCGCGCTGCGGTTGCTGTGGAAGGCGATTGGCGCGGCGGCCGCGGTTGAGGCTGCGCTGCCGGCGGCGCCACCCGGCTTGGTCCGCCGAATGGCCGCCTCCTAGGCAGTCCACCGCAATCGGGCGGTACCCTCAGTGCGGCCGCCCGCCATCGTCGCCGAGCGAAATCAGCTTCGTGTGAATCCGATTGCCATGTAATCCACGTCGGCCAGTCCGGGCGCGCCGTAGTTGGCCAGATCGCTGCGGACCGCGATGTCGCCGGGCGACTGGAACAGCGGCAGGTTGAAGCCTTCTTGCCAGATCATCGTGTCGACCTCGTTGGCAAGAACGCGCGCCTCGCCCTGGTCCAGCTCGGACAGCGTCTGATCGATTTTGGCGTCGATTACCGGGTTGCCGATTTTGCCAAAGTTGCTGTCACCGTCCGAGGTGTATATCTGAGGCAGCGCGGACAGCGGGAAAGCGTTACCCACCCAACCGAATTGAACGATGTCGAAGTCGCCGACGGCCACGTACTGGCTGAAGAATCCGGTGCCCGGTTTGGGTTCGAGCATCAGCTTGACACCGATCTGCGCCAGGTTTTGCTGGGCGACCAGGGCGATCTGCCGGGCCGATTGCGCATCGAAGAACACGTCACGAACAATCAGCTGTTTGCCCTCCTTCTCCCGCACCGTTCCGTTGAGCTTCCAGCCCAGCGCGTCCAAGTCCCGGCGGGCCTGGTCGGGGTTGTAAGCGGCTGGTGCGCTGTTGTTTTCGTAGCCAACTTGACCGGCGACATAGATGTGGTTGTTCAGCGGCACCGGATGATTGGTCAGGCCATGCTGGACGACGTTGACGATGGTCTGGCGGTCGATGCCTCTGCAGATCGCCAGCCGCAGCCTCTCGTCGGCCACGATGGATCCGGGTGCGCCGTTGAACGTGAAGTGGTACCACGTGGCGGCCGGCGCACGCCGGATCACGATTCCGGGAGTGCGCTGCGCGGTGACCAAATCGTCGAGCGTGCCCACGCCGGCAGCATCGATCGCGTTGTTTTGCAGGGCGGGGATGACGGCGGCGGCGTCGAGCACAAGGAACGTGATCGAGTCCAGCCGCGGCTTGGCGCCCCACCAGCGGGGATTGCGCGTCAGCACAATGCGCTGCGCGCCCCGGTCAACCCTGGACACGATGAATGGCCCGGCTGACGGGCCGGGGGCATCGAGTTGACCCTTGTTGAAAACATCCGGGCTCGCGGTCATGCTGCGGGGTTGCATCCCGCCGGCAAACATCGCGCGCCACTCCGCGTACGGCTCGGCGAAGGTGATCACGGCCTGGCGGTCGTCAACGCCCTTGGTCACCGACTTCACCCGTTCGAATCCGGCTCTGCTGGCGATCAGAAACCGCTTGTCGCGGCCGCTGCACGCGTCGACCTCGGCCTTGAGATCTTCCCAGGTGAGAGGGGTGCCGTCGCTCCACGTTGCCTTCGGATTGATGGTGTAGGTGACGACCTGCGGGTTCGTGCTGGTCAGCTCGGCAGCTGTGAAGTAGTCGGTATTGAGTTTGAACGTCCCGTCGGCGCGGGTGATAAACGCTCCCGGCAGCGTGGGCGTGATAACGGAACCGGTGTCGGCCGTGTTGCCGTCGATGTTCATTTCGTTGAAGTTTTCCGGGAATGATGTCAGCGGCAGCCGCAGGTTGCCGCCCTCG
>DATIOT010000150.1:0-4327 GCA_035472875.1 Mycobacterium sp. | reverse complement strand
GCCGCATTCGTTCCTTGCGCTCTCCGATCCCTCCGACGTGGCCCGCGTCGAGTCCCGCACCTACATCTGTTCCGAGCGTGAGATCGACGCCGGCCCCACCAACAACTGGATGGACCCCGCCGACATGCGTGGTCGCACTATGTGGGTGGTGCCGTTCTGCATGGGCCCGCTCGGCGCCGACGACCCCAAGCTCGGGGTGGAGATCACCGACTCCGAGTACGTCGTCGTCTCGATGAAGGTGATGACCCGGATGGGCTCGGCCGCACTGGAGAAGCTCGGTGACGACGGCTTTTTCGTCAAGGCGCTGCATTCGGTCGGAGCGCCGCTGGAGCACGGACAAAAAGACGTGCCGTGGCCGTGCAATGACACCAAATACATCACCCACTTTCCCGAAACTCGGGAGATCTGGAGCTACGGCTCCGGCTATGGCGGCAACGCGCTGCTGGGCAAGAAGTGCTATTCACTGCGGATCGCTTCGGCGATGGCCCGTGACGAGGGCTGGCTGGCCGAGCACATGCTGATCCTCAAGCTGATCTCGCCGGAGAACAAGGCGTACTACTTCGCCGCGGCCTTCCCGTCGGCCTGCGGCAAGACGAACCTGGCCATGCTGCAGCCGACCATTCCGGGCTGGCGGGCCGAAACACTCGGCGACGACATCGCCTGGATGCGGTTCGGCAAGGACGGCCGGTTGTACGCGGTCAACCCAGAGTTCGGCTTCTTCGGGGTCGCACCAGGCACCAACTGGAAGTCCAACCCCAACGCCATGCGCACCATCGCCGCCGGCAACACCGTCTTCACCAATGTCGCGCTCACCGACGACAACGACGTGTGGTGGGAAGGCCTGGAGGGCGAGCCGGATCACCTGATCGACTGGAAGGGCCAGGACTGGATTATTCGCGAGACGGAGACCAAAGCCGCGCATCCGAACTCGCGGTACTGCACGCCGATGTCGCAGTGCCCGATCCTGGCGCCGGAGTGGGACGACCCGCAGGGCGTGCCGATCTCGGGCATTCTGTTCGGCGCCCGCCGCAAGACCACGGTGCCCCTGGTGACTCAGGCGCGGGACTGGCAGCACGGGGTGTTCATGGGAGCCACCATGGGCTCGGAGCAGACCGCCGCGGCCGAGGGCAAGGTCGGCACCGTGCGACGCGACCCGATGGCCATGCTGCCGTTCCTCGGCTACCACGTCGCCGACTACTTCCAGCACTGGATCGACCTGGGCAAGAACTCGGACGAGTCCAAGCTGCCGAAGGTGTTCTTCGTCAACTGGTTCCGTCGCGGCGACGACGGCAAGTTCCTGTGGCCTGGCTTCGGCGAGAACAGCCGGGTGCTGAAGTGGATCGTCGACCGCATCGAGCACAAGGCCGGTGGCCAGGACACCCCGATCGGCATCGTCCCCGCCGGCGAGGACCTGGACCTGGACGGGCTGGATGTCGATCCCGCCGATGTGGAGCAAGCGTTGGCGGTCAACCCCGCCGAGTGGCGCAAGGAACTGTCGTTGATCGAAGAGTGGTTCGAGTTCGTGGGCGACAAGCTGCCCACCGGCGTCAAGGACGAGTTCGAGGCACTCAAGCAGCGGCTGTCCGAGGCCAGCTGAACTCGCGGGGCTAGCCGGCCCCGAAAGAGCGGCCGACCGCCTGTCGTCGCAATGACTTCGGCAGGTAAACCGCGCCCGGCCCGACGACTGCTGCCGTGTCGCCCGGATTGGAGATGGCGCAGCGCTTGAGCGACAGGCAACCGCAGCCGATGCACGAGTCCAAGTTGTCGCGAAGCGCGATCAGCCCCGCGATCTGATCATCGAGGCGTGCACGCCAAGTTTTCGACAACCCCGCCCAGTCGGCCCGGGACGGAGTGCGGCCGTCTGGAAGTTTCGCCAGGGCGTCAGCGACCTCCTCCAGGCTCAGTCCGACGTTTCGGGCAGCCCGGATGAATGCCAGGCGCCGCAACATCTGCCGTTCGAATCGGCGCTGACCCCCGGACGTCCGAGTTGCCGTGATGAGGCCCTGCTTTTCGTAGAACCGGATTGCCGATGCCGCGAAGCCACTGCGATTGGCTATCTCACTGACGGTGAACAAATCCCGCTTATCCATATGACCTACTTACTTGGGGACTTGACTTAAAGTTTACTTCAACTATCAGAATGGCCGTATGACTAAATCCAACCCCTGTCCCGTCGCAATTGTCACCGGCGCGTCGCGCGGGTTCGGTAGAGCGCTGACCGCGGCTCTGCTTGACCGCGGCTGGGCCGTCGTGGGCGATGCCCGCCGCGCAGCCGAACTGGAAACCACTGCCAGAGAGCTGAATTCAGCGAGGCTCGTCGTACTACCCGGTGACGTCACCGATGCGTCTCATCGTGACTCATTGGTCACAGCCGCAATCAATGCCGGACCGCTTCGCCTGCTGGTGAACAACGCAAGCAGGCTGGGGCCCAGTCCACAACCGACCCTTGCCGACTACCCGGCGAGCGAGTTGTTGGCGGTGTACCAGACGAACTTGTTCGCCGCGCTCGCGCTGATCCAGGCGGCGCTACCGGCGCTTACCGACAACGATGGGGTGGTCGTCAATCTGACCTCCGACGCCGCGGTCGAGCCGTACCCGGGCTGGGGCGGATACGGCTCGTCAAAGGCCGCGCTCGATCAGCTATCAGCCGTCCTGGCCGCCGAGGCTTCAGCGGTACCCGTTTACGCCTTCGACCCGGGCGACATGCGGACCGAGATGCACCAGGCCGCCTTCCCGGGCGAGGACATCTCCGATCGTGCCGAGCCGGAATCGGTCGTGCCGGCGATGTTGCGACTGCTCGACACCCGGCCGTCCTCCGGTCGGTACCGGGCCGCGGATCTGGCGCTATCCGGAGCGCGGCCATGACTGTTGGCAGGACTCTCCCGCGGCCGGACACTTACTTCCGCCGGCCTCCGGCCTCCGACGCCACTGAGCCGCCCGAAGCGCACGGCGTGGCCCGGGACGCGGTCAAGCTGCTGGTCGCCCGGCCGGGCGCGATCACCCACGCCCAATTCGGCGACCTGGGTGATTACCTGCGGCCAGACGATCTGCTGGTGGTGAACAATTCCGCCACCATGCCCGCCGCCGTTGACGGCCACCGTGCCGGGCGGCTGATCGCGATCCACTTCTCCACCGGGCGCGCCGAGAAAGTCTGGGTGGTGGAGCTCCGGCCCGCGGCGAATGCGACTGGACACCTCACCGATATCAGGCCTGGCGAACGCATCGACATGCCAGGCGGTGCCGCGATAGTCGTCGAGTCGTCCTACCCGGAACCCGGGATCGACGGCGGACGGTTGTGGACTGCGCGGGTAGTTGTGGAAGGCCCCGAAAGTAGTGTCGTGTCGTACCTCGCCCGGCACGGCCGGCCCATCAGGTATTCATACGTGCCGCGACCATGGCCGCTTAGCTACTACCAAACGGTGTTCGCCCAGCGTGCCGGTAGTGCTGAAATGCCCAGTGCGGCACGACCTTTCAGCACAGAATTGGTAACCGCTCTGGTGGCCGCCGGGGTCGCGATCGCGCCGATCACGCTGCATGCCGGGGTGTCGTCGGCGGAAGCGGGCGAACCGCCCGCTCCCGAGCTTTTCGAGGTACCGGCCGCTACTGCGCGGCTGGTGAACTCGACGCACGCGGCCGGCGGCAGAGTGATCGCCGTCGGAACAACGGTGACCCGTGCTCTGGAGTCAGCGGCCAACGCCGACGGCATGGTGCGACAGGCTGTGGGCTGGACGGAGCTGGTGCTCGGCCCCAGCCATCCGTGCCGTGTGGTCGACGGCCTGATCACCGGATGGCACGACGCCGGCGCCTCACACCTGTTGCTGCTGGAGGCCGTCGCCGGCCCAGACCTGGTGGCGATGGCCTACCGCGAGGCCGTCGAACACGGCTATCTGTGGCATGAATTCGGCGACAGCGCCCTGCTGCTGCCATGAGATACCTGTGGCCCACATGCCACTCGCCGACGGACGGGTAATACAGTCGGCGCATGCAGATTCGCCCGCACACTTCCGGTCAGGGAGGCGCCAACAAACCTGCTGTCATGCTGTACCCGTCCGGGACCGTCATCACCTTCGATGACCTGGAAGCCCACGCCAATCGGTTGGCGCATCGGTTCCGCCAGGCCGGACTGCGCGAAGGCGACACCGTCGCGATCCTGATGGAGAATAACGAGCACATCCACGCGGTCATGTGGGCGGCTCGCCGCAGCGGTTTGTACTACGTGCCGATCAACACCCACCTCACCGCGGCCGAGGTCGCCTACATCATCGACAACAGCTGCGCCAAGGCCATCATCGGGTCGGCGGCATTACGCGAAACCTGCGGGCAGCTG
>DATIOT010000149.1:0-5838 GCA_035472875.1 Mycobacterium sp. | reverse complement strand
TCCTGCGGCAGCTCGGTCCCACTGCGCAGCAGCCGAAGGGGCCGTTCGGCGACATCATCGAATCTGCCGCGGACAACCTTGCCGGCAAGGGCAAGCAGGTCAACGAAACCCTGAATACCTTGTCGCAAGCGTTGACCGCGCTGAACGAGAGCCGAGGGGATTTCGTCGCCATCACGCGAAGCCTGGCGCAGTTCGTCAGCGCGCTATATCAGAACGATCGACAGTTCGTCGCACTCAACGACAACCTGGCCCAGTTCACCGACTGGTTCACCAAATCCGACCATGACGTGGCCGACACGGTCAAGCGGATCGACGACGTGCTAGCCGCCGCACGAAAGTTTGTGAGCGACAACAGATCCGTGCTGGCTCATGATGTCAACAACCTCGCCGACGCGACCACCACGATCCTGCAACCCGAGCCGCGGGACGGCCTGGAAACCGCGCTACACGTGCTGCCCACCTATGCGGGCAACTTCAACAACCTCTATCACCCGCTGCAGGGCTCGCTGGCGGGCTTGTTCGTATTTCCGAACTTCGCGAACCCGATTCAGTTCATCTGCAGTGCCATCCAGGCCGGCAGCAGACTGGGATATCAGGACTCGGCCGAGCTGTGCGCGCAGTATCTGGCGCCGGTTCTGGACGCCATCAAGTTCAATTACCCACCGGCCGGCTTGAACTTGTTCAGCTCGGCGGCCACCTTGCCCAAGGAGGTGGCGTACTCCGAGGAGCGGCTGCGCCCGCCTCCCGGGTATAAGGACACTACCGTCCCGGGGATCTTCTCGCGTGACACACCGTTTTCGTACGGCAACCATGAAGCGGGCTGGGTGGTCGCGCCCGGGATGCAGGGCACGCAGGTTCAGCCGTTTACGGCCAACATGCTGACGCCGGAATCGCTGGCCGAACTCGTGGGCGGACCCGATAGCGCACCCCCGCCGCCGGGAACCAACCTGCCCGGACCGCCGAACGCCTACGACGAGAGAAATCCGCTGCCGCCGCCCTGGTACCCGCAGCCGCCGCCGCCACCGCGACCGGTTGAAGGCACCGCCGCACAGCCAGGGCCGGGCCAGTGAAGCGGCTGATCATCGGCGCCGGTCGCCGCGGACTGGTGTGCCTATTGACTGCGGTGGTGTTGACTTCGTGCACCTGGCGCGGCATCGCCAACGTCCCGCTGCCGATCGGCCGTGGTACGGGTTCGGATCGCCTGACGGTTTACGTGCAGATGCCCGACACGCTGGCACTGAACACCAACAGCCGGGTAAGGGTCGCCGACGTATGGGTTGGCACCGTGCGTGACATCAGACTGAAGAACTGGATCGCTACCCTGACGCTGGACCTCGATCCGACCGTGAAGCTACCGGCAAACGCGACCGCCAAGATCGGCCAGACCAGCCTGCTGGGCACCCAGCACGTCGAGCTGGCCGCACCGCCAAACCCGTCACCGCGGCCGTTGAAGAGCGGCGACACCATCGGCCTGATGAACTCCTCGGCCTACCCCACCGTCGAACGGACGTTGGCCAGCGTCGCGGTAATCCTCAACGGCGGCGGCATCCCGAACCTCGACGTAATTCAAACCGAGATCCTCAACATCCTTGACGGCCACGTCGACCAGGTCCGCGAATTCCTCCAGCGGCTGGACACATTCATCGCCGAACTGAACCGCCAACGCGACGACCTCACGCGCGCAATCGATTCGACCAACCAACTCCTGACCATAGTCGCGAACCGCAACGACACGCTGGATCGGGTGCTCACCGAAATCCCGCCGCTGATCCAGCATTTCGCCGACACGCGCGATCTGTTCGCCGACGCCACCGAATCCCTGGGGCGGTTCAGCGACGTCGCCAACCGGGCGCTGTCGGATACCCGGCCGAACCTTCACCAGAGTCTGCAGTCGTTGCAGCGACCGTTCAAGCAACTCGACCTGGCCGCGCCGTACGTGGTCGGCGCGCTGAAATTGGGCCTCACAGCGCCGTTCAACATCGACGGCGTGCCGAAAGTGATCCGCGGTGACTACGTCAACGTGTCGGGGGCGTTCGACCTGACGCTGTCCACCATGGATAACGCGCTGCTGAGCGGAACGGGGTTGTCCGGATCGTTGCGGGCACTTGAGCAGTCGTGGGGACGGGATCCGAGCACCATGATCCCCGATGTCCGCTATACCCCGAACCCGAATGACGTCCCCGGGGGACCGCTGGTGGAAAGGGGCGAGTGAACGATGTTGACTCGCCTCATCAAAACCCAGCTGGTGTTGTTGGCGGTGGTGGCGGTGGCCGCAGTGGTGGTGTTGGGTTGGTACTACCTGCGGATACCGAGCCTTGTCGGCGTCGGTCGGTACACGCTGTATGCCGAATTGCCTCAGTCCGGGGGCCTGTATCGCACAGCCAACGTCACATATCGGGGCATCACCATAGGCAAGGTCACCGGCGTCGAACCGACCGAGCGGGGCGCGCGGGCAACGATGAGCATCGATAACCACTACCAGATCCCGGCCGACGCGTCGGCCAATGTGCACTCGGTCTCGGCGGTCGGCGAGCAATACCTTGACCTGGTATCGACCGGCAAGCGCGGCCCGTACCTGCGGAATGGGCAGACGATCACGAAAAGTACGGTCCCCAGCCAGATCGGCCCGGCGCTTGATGCCGCCAACCGTGGATTGGCGGTTCTGCCCAAAGACAAGATCGCGTCAGTGCTTTACGAGACGTCACAGGCCGTGGGCGGGCTGGGACCCTCCTTGCAGCGCCTGGTCGACGCCACCCAGGCGATCGCCCACGACTTCCGGGGCAGCATCGACGACATCGACGACATCATCGCGCGTTCGGCGCCCATCATCGATAGCCAGGTGAATTCCGGTGACACGATCGGGCGCTGGGCCGCCAACCTCAACACGCTGGCCGCGCAGACCGCGCAGCAGGATCAAGCGCTGCGAAGCATTCTGGCCAACGCGGCGCCGACCGCCGATGAGGTCAATGCCACGTTCCACGACGTGCGGGAGTCGCTGCCGCAGACGCTGGCCAATCTCGAGGTCGTGATCGACATGCTGAAGCGCTACCACAACGGCGTCGAGCAGGCGTTGGTTTTCTTGCCGGAGTCCGGTGCCATCGCCCAGTCGGTTACCTCGCCATTTCCGGGCCAGGCGGCACTCGGCGTCGGCGCCGCGGCCCTCAACCAACCATCGCCGTGCCTGACCGGCTTCCTGTCGGCATCGGAGTGGCGGTCACCGGCTGACACCAGCATCGCGCCGTTACCGGCCGGCACCTACTGCAAGATCCCCATGGACGCAACGAATGTCGTGCGCGGCGCCCGCAATTACCCGTGTGTGGACGTGCCCGGCAAGCGGGCGGCGACCCCGCGGGAGTGCCGCAGCAACAAGCCCTATGTGCCGCTGGGTACCAACCCCTGGTACGGAGACCCGAATCAGATCCTCACCTGCCCCGCGCCGGGCGCGCGTTGTGACCAGCCGGTGAAGCCTGGTCAGGTAATCCCGGCGCCGTCGGTCAACAATGGCCTCAACCCGCTGCGTGCCGATCTGCTGCCGGGCACACCACCGCCGGTCAGCGACCCGCTGCAGCGACCCGGGTCGGGCACCGTCCAGTGCAACGGGCAGCAGCCCAACCCGTGTATCTACACCCCCAACGCGCTTCCCACCGCAATCTACGACGTGCAGAGCGGCAAAGTCGTAGGGCCGGACGGCGTCGTCTATTCCGTTGAGAACTCGACGAACATTGGAGACGAGGGGTGGAAGGCGATGCTGGCAACAGCGGGCTGAAACCACTGTCGCCGCAAATAGCCTTCTCCAATTCACTCCGACAACCGCAGCCGCAGTCCGCTCGCGCGCATTGCACGCCGCCCTAGCGCCGCCCGTACCTCGGCCTCAGCGCCCACCACCCGGACCTTGGCCTTGGCACGGGTCACCGCGGTGTAGAACAGCTCGCGGGTCAGCAACCGCGAATCCTCGGGCGGCATAAGCACTGTGACCTCGTCAGCCTGACTGCCCTGGCTTTTGTGGATCGTCATCGCGTGCATGGTCTCGACGTCGCTGAGGCGGCTGGTCGCGAAATCTAGGGGTCCTGTTGTGCTGGCGATGACGGCCCGCAGACCGCCCGGGCCGGCCATCACCACACCTGTCTCGCCGTTGTATACGCGCAGCCCGTAGTCGTTCGCCGTCACCAGCAGCGGCCGCCCCGTATACCACTGCGACCATGGCGGCTGCCCCGTCTCCTCGGCCAGCCAAGTCTGCACGCAGCGGTTCCAGTGCTGCACGCCAAACGGCCCCTGGCGATGGGCGCACAGCAGGCGGTGCTCGTCCAACACGGACAACGCAACGTCGGCTGCCCCCAGCATCGCGGCCTCGCGTAGCCGCAAGGCGTGCGGCACCAGGACCGAGCGCAATTGCGCTGTCGGATCGCCATCTTCGACGAACTCGATGTGTTGGTCACCCGCCCGCAGCTGCCTCAGCACCGCATCCGCGTCACCTACCCGGATCGACTCGGCCAGGTCCCCGATCGCTGCGCCGAACCGGTGCGAGGTTCGCAGCGCCGCAACCCGCACATCGCTGCGCGCCGACAGTCCGTCCACCAGATCCGCCAGCACCGCACCGGCTTCCACCGATGCGAGCTGGTCTGCGTCGCCAACCAGGATCAGCCGGGCGTCCGGGCGCACTGCCTCCAGCAGCCGGGCCATCATGGTCAGTGAAACCATTGATGTCTCGTCGACCACGATCACGTCGTGCGGTAGCCGGTTGGCGCGATCGTGCCGAAACCGTGACGAACTACCCGGTTTCCAGCCGAGCATCCGGTGCAAGGTCAGCGCGTGGAGTTCACCCAGCCGCGCGCGGTCGGCGCTGTCGAGTTGTGCCACTTCATGCTGTACGGCTTCGGCCAGCCGCGCCGCCGCCTTACCGGTTGGTGCCGCCAACGCGATCCTGGGCCGCGCCGAACCAGACAGCTCGGCCTGCTCGGCCATCAACGCCAACAGCCGCGCCACCGTCGTCGTCTTCCCGGTTCCAGGCCCGCCAGTCAACACCGTGACCGCTTGTGAGAGAGCTATTTCCGCGGCTTCCCGCTGTTCGTCGTACCCGGACGGGAATAGCCGCTCCAAGGCGGGCATTTTGACTTCCGGCGTGGATCCCAACAAGGTCAGCAAGTCGTCGCACACCTGCTTTTCTTCGAGCCAATAACGGTCGAGGTAGAGCAGCCGGTCGTCATAAAGGTGAACCACCGGGGGTTCGCCGAGCAACGTGCTCGCGCGCACAGCCGCCAGCCACCGCGCGGGCTCTGGCCACAGTAGGTCGTCGTGGGACACAACCTGCGCAATAGTCGCCAGCTCCACACAAACCGACCCGCCCCGCAGCGCCCGTACCGCCAGCGCCACCGCTAGCGCAACCTGCTCGTCTGTCTCCAGGCCCAGCTCGCAGAGTCTTTGTGCTACATGAATATCCGAGAGCTCCAGCACTCCGGCTTCGTTGAAGACACGCAGTATGCCGGTGGCGTTAACGGCGACCTCGATGTCGGCGGTGTTCACGCTGCCAGCCTTCCCCGGTCGAGCAGGTCCGAGAGTGCGACCACCAGCTCGGGCGGTGGCTTCCAGCCGAAGACGCCGGCGGGATGTCCGTCGTCGACCGGAGTGCCTGGGCCGCACATGCCGCGGACGAAGAGATACAGCACACCCCCGAGATGCTGCGCCGGATCGTAGCCGGGTTGACGCAATCGCAGAAAGCGGTGCAGCACTGCGGAATACAGCAGAGCTTGCAACGGGTAGTCCGAATGCAGCATGGCCTCGACCAGGCGTGGAAAGCCATAGTCGGCGGCGGTGTCGCCGAGTCGGTTGGTCTTGTAGTCC
>DATIOT010000148.1:0-9010 GCA_035472875.1 Mycobacterium sp. | reverse complement strand
GAATATGACGGCGCCCAACACTGGACTGACCCGCGCATCCGCGCCAACGACATCGACCGCACCGCTGAGCTGGAGCGCCGCGGCTGGCGAATTATCCGTGTGAGCGCCGACCTGCTGCGAAACCGGCCAGACATCCTCGTGGCCCGAATCCGCGAAGCCCTGCGCGCCGCTGGCTATCCCTTATGAACGCGAAAGTGCAACTCGCGACATGTTTTACGAAAGGCAGCGTCGGTAGTTGCACTTTCGCGGCATGGTGTCTATGAGCGCAGCGCGCGGTGGGCATGCGCCCAGAACGGCATGCCGGCTGCCAGGGTGGCGCCGGTGGCGATGAGGGCGACCGCGGCGTCGACGCTCTCGCGTCCCTCGGACGCCCAGTAGACGTCCTCGAGGTCCAGCAGCAGGGCCAGCTCGTCGACGATCAGTGCGTTGGCCGCACCGAAAGCGACCGCGGCCGCGGGGTGGCGCCGTTGCTTCTCCGATCCGCGCAGGCCGACCGCCGCCACCGTCGCCAGCAGCGCAATACCGATGTTGTAGTGGTGGAAGTGCTGGCCGCCCAGTTTGACACCGCCGCCTGCTGGACCGTGGCCGGCGCGGATCCAGTGGGTGAGCCCGCGCACTCCGACGAAGGTGAGGGTGAAGGACACCCAGGCGAGAACGGTGGCCTGCTGGCCGGGTTCTAGCCGCCTGTCCCATTGGTGGCGTAGTCGCGCCCATCGCGATGACGGCGCGTCGCCCATCTCGGGTTCCATCAGGCGGCCTTGACCGCGCGCCAGCGCTGCCTGCCCGTGCCGACCTTGACGTCCACATCGTGGAAACCCGCAGCGCGCAAGCGATCCGGCAGCATCTCCGGCGGAATCGGATTGCAGGTGTCGCGCAAATGCAGGATTCGGAACATCAACGACGGCACGCCGTCGCTGCCGGCGAAGACACCGCCGGGCCGAAGCACCCGAAAAGCCTCGGCGAACAGCCGGTCCTGCAATTCCACGGTCGGAACGTGATGCAGCATGGTGAAGGACACCACCGAGCTGAACTCGTTGTCCGGCAACCCGGTATCGGTGCCGTCGCCGTTGATGATGCGCGCCCGATCGCCATAGAGCCGCTGCAGCCGCTCCGCCATCGGGGTATCGATCTCCACTGCCGTGAGCTTCGGCGTCTTGTCCAGCAGCACTCGCAGAAATGCGCCGTATCCAGGTCCGATCTCGAGGGTGTTGTCACCCAGCTCCACATCAGCGAGCACCATCGGCAACACGTGGTTTTCAACTTCCTTCGCCCAGCGGTCCGAGCTACAACACAACCTGTGACAGAGGTTCATCGCCATATGAAAAACGTTAGCCCAATAGCCCCATAGCATCGATCGTGTGGAGTCCCGTTGGGTGCTGCACCTGGACATGGATGCGTTCTTCGCCGCCGTCGAACAACTCACCCGACCGACCCTGCGGGCGCGGCCGGTGCTGGTCGGTGGTTTGGGTGGCCGGGGTGTGGTGGCCGGCGCGAGCTATGAAGCACGGGTGTTCGGCGCCCGGTCGGCGATGCCGATGCACCAGGCCCGCCGGCTGATCGGCGTGACGGCGGTGGTGTTGCCGCCCCGTGGTGTTGTCTACGGGGTGGCCAGCCGGCGGGTCTTCGACACCGTGCGCAGGGTGGTGCCCGTCGTCGAGCAGTTGTCCTACGACGAGGGTTTCGGTGAACCGCCCCAGCTTGCCGGCGCGTCAACCGAGGACGTCGAGGTGTTCTGTGAGAGCTTGCGGCGACGGGTGCGGGAAGAGACCGGCTTGGTCGCCTCGGTCGGCGCGGGCTCGGGTAAGCAGATCGCCAAGATCGCGTCCGGCCTGGCCAAACCCGACGGCGTTCGGGTGGTCCGGCGTGCCGAAGAGCAGCGGCTGCTCGGTGGGCTGGCGGTGCGACGGCTGTGGGGCATCGGCCCGGTCGCCGAGGAGAAGCTGAATCGGCTCGGCATCGAGACAATCGGACAGCTGGCCGCGCTGACCGACGCCGAGGTGGCCAACATCCTGGGCGCGACAATCGGGCCGGCGCTACACCGGCTGGCCCGCGGTATCGACGACCGCCCCGTCGCCGAGCGCGCCGAAGCCAAGCAGATCAGCTCCGAGTCCACCTTCGCTGTCGATCTGACCAGCCTCGAACAGCTGCGTGAGGCGATCGAACCGATCGCCGAGCATGCGCATCAGCGCCTGTTGCGCGACGGCCGCGGTGCCCGCACCGTCACGGTGAAGCTGAAGAAGTCCGACATGAGCACGCTGACCCGCTCGGCCACGTTGCCCTACGCGACGACCGAGGCCGGCGCGCTCATCGCGGTGGCCCGGCGGCTGCTGTTGGACCCGCGCGAAATTGGGCCCATTCGCCTACTCGGCGTGGGGTTTTCGGGGTTGAGCGAGGTGCGCCAGGAGTCACTGTTCCCGGATCTGGAGCTGTCGACGCTGGAGCCGGAGGCACGGCATCCCGTCGAGACAGCGACCGAGGCAATGTTTGCACCGGGTCCCGAGACCTTGGCCTGGCGGATCGGTGACGACGTCGCCCACCGCGATCTCGGGCACGGTTGGGTGCAGGGCGCGGGCCACGGAGTGGTCACCGCGCGGTTCGAGACCCGTAGTTCTGGCCCTGGCCAGGCCCGAACGTTCCCCGCCGACACCGACGACCTCACCAGTGCCAACCCGATCGACTCCCTGGACTGGCCGGACTATGTCGGTGTGCTTCAGGCCGAGGATTCTGCTGTTATGTCAGCCCCAGCGGTCGATGACGTCGGTAACAGGTAGCTGTGCGGCCAGCGTGTGCACGTCCACCCATCGCCGGGTCCGGCGAAACCGCACCGAAACCACAGGATGTTTTAGGGGATGATGGGAGAGTGCCCGAGGAACCAACAGGATCGGCTGAGCCGCTGACTTCAGCCGGGGAGGGTGGGGCGGCCGGCGAGGTTGGCGAACCTGCAGGTCCCGCGCCGCGGACGCCGCCGAGGCGGCTGCGCCTGCTGCTGTCGGTGGCGGCGGTGGTACTGACGCTGGACATCGTGACAAAGGTGCTCGCCGTAAAGCTGCTGCCCCCTGGCCAGCCGGTGTCGATCGTCGGGGACGCGGTGACCTGGACGTTGGTGCGCAATTCGGGGGCCGCGTTCTCGATGGCGACCGGATATACCTGGGTACTGACGTTGATCGCGTCCGGTGTGGTAGTCGGCATCTTCTGGATGGGCCGGCGGCTGGTATCGCCCTGGTGGGCGCTGGGCCTCGGGATGATCCTGGGCGGCGCTATGGGCAACTTGGTCGATCGCTTCTTCCGGGCGCCCGGACCACTTCGGGGACATGTCGTCGACTTTTTGTCGGTTGGCTGGTGGCCGGTGTTCAATGTCGCCGATCCGTCAGTGGTGGGCGGGGCGATCCTGCTTGTCGTGCTGTCAATTTTCGGCTTCGACTTCGACACCGTAGATCGGCGTAAAGCCGACGGGCACACGGCTGGTCCACGTAAGGCCGACCAGGATCCTGGTGGCATAAAGCCGACCAGCGCTGATGGCTGACCGCTCGATGCCCATCCCGGAGGGATTGGCGGGCATGCGCGTCGATGCCGGGCTGGCGCGCCTGCTGGGGGTGTCCCGCAGCGCCGCGGCGGCCCTTGCCGAAGACGGCGGTGTCGAATTGGACGGAGTTCCGGCGGGAAAGTCGGACCGCCTGACAAGCGGTGCTTGGCTTCAGGTGCGCCTGCCGGAGGCGCCGGCGCCGCCGGAGAACACGCCCGTCGAAATCGAGGGCATGACCATTCTTTACTCCGACGACGATATCGTTGCGGTCGACAAGCCGGCAGCAGTCGCGGCGCATGCGTCGGTGGGCTGGACCGGACCTACCGTGCTCGGTGGCCTGGCCGCCGCCGGCTACCGGATCACCACATCCGGTGTGCCCGAGCGGCAGGGCATTGTGCATCGCCTCGACGTCGGCACCTCCGGAGTGATGGTGGTGGCGATCTCCGAGCGCGCTTACACCGTGCTCAAGCGGGCGTTCAAACAGCGCACCGTCGACAAGGGCTACCACGCCCTGGTGCAGGGACATCCCGATCCGTCCAGCGGGACGATCGACGCACCGATCGGCCGGCACCGCGGCCACGAGTGGAAGTTCGCGGTCACCAGGAACGGCCGCCATAGCCTCACCCACTACGACACATTGGAAGCCTTCGTCGCCGCCAGCCTGGTCGATGTGCATCTAGAAACCGGTCGCACCCATCAGATCCGGGTACATTTCGCCGCGCTGCGTCACCCGTGCTGCGGCGACCTCGTCTATGGAGCCGACCCGACGCTAGCGAAAAGGCTTGGCCTGGAACGGCAATGGTTGCACGCGCGGTCGCTTGCGTTTGCCCATCCGGCCGACGGACGGCGGGTTGAGATCGTCAGCCCTTACCCGGCCGACTTGCAGCACGCGCTGGACGTCTTGCGAGACGAGGGATGAATCGGCGCTGACGGTCAGTCCGGCTTGCGGGCCTCGACGAGGACCCGGCTGGAGTGAGCCACGAAGGGCCCCTCGGCCTCGATGCGCTCGTGAAGTTCCCGCAGCCGGTCGCGATAGCGCTCCACCGTGAAATCCGGCACCGTCCATATCACCTTGCGCAGGAAGTAGACAACGGCGCCGATGTCGAAAAACTCGACCCGTAACCGCTCCATGCGCATATCGACGATCCGCAACCCGGCGGCTTGCGCCTGCGCGCGCTGGGTATCGGGGTGACATTCGGCCCATTTCTGTGGTTGCGGTCCGATGAAGTATTCGACCAGCTCGGACACCGTTGCGGGTCCGATCTGCTGCGCAAAGTAGGTGCCGCCCGGCCGCAGCACGCGGGCGATCTCGCGCCACCGAACGGCAATGGGATGACGGCTGGTCACCAGGTCGAACGCCTCATCGGCGAACGGCAGCCATGACTCATCGCGGGTCACGACCAGCACCACGCCACGTGGATGCAAGAGTTTGGTGGCCAACGCCGCATTGGGTGGCCATGATTCCGTCGCAACCATAGTGGGCGGGAATTTCGCAGCGCCGGCCAGCACCTCCCCGCCACCGGTATCGACTTCGCATGCGGCCGCCGCGGTCGCCAACCGCTGGCTCATCAGCCGCTGGTAGCCCCAGGACGGTCTTTCCTCTGTCGCACGGCCGTCGAGCCAGGAGAAGTCCCAGCCGTCAACGGATACCGAGTCGGCTTCGGCCACCAGATCTTCGAATGTGCGACCCATGGCTTGCATTGTCATCAAAAATCGCCGAACTGTGTGCCCAGATGTCGATCGGGTGTCGCGTCAATCGTCATACCGGTGACACCATCAACACGGAAGGGGACGCCACCATGCAGTACTGCCTACTCATGCACTACCAGGAGGGCGGCGAGATCGGGCTGACCGAGGAAGACATGGCGCCCGCACGGGCGGCGTTCGCCAAGTATGCCGATGACCTCGACGCGGCCGGTGTCTTGATCGGCACCCAGGTGCTGCAACCGGCCGTCGCCTCCACCACCTTCACCGCACGCGACGGCACCCCGCGGATCCAGGACGGTCCCTTCGCCGACACGAAGGAACGGCTTGGTGGGGTGTTCGTCATCGAGGTACCCGATCTGGACGCCGCGCTGTCATGGGCGAAGCGGTGCCCGGCGGCCGAGTGGGGCTCGGTCGAGATCCGGCCCGTTGCAGTCACTTATGCCAGCGGAAAGGGCTGGTACCAGCCTGAGTGAGGTACCGGCCCGGGTGGCCGAGTTGGTTCGCGGGTCCTACGGTCGGCTGCTGGCGCTGCTGGCCGCACCGACCGGTGACATTCCCGCGGCCGAGGATGCCATCGGTGACGCACTGGAGCGTGCGCTCACCCGATGGCCGGTCGAGGGGATACCGGCCAACCCGGAAGGCTGGATTCTTACCGTGGCCCGCAACCGGCTGCGTGACCGGTGGAAGTCGCATGCCTATCGAATGACCGGTCCGCTGCCCGAAACAGACAGCGCAGCAACGGAACTCACCGACGATCTACCGGACATGGATGCGATTCCCGATCGCCGCCTCGAGCTGATGCTGGTTTGTGCACACCCTGCGATCGCTGCCGACTGCCGCACACCGCTGATGCTGCAGACGGTGCTCGGCATTGACGCCGCGGCCATCGCGCGGGCGTTCTCGTTACCGCCTACAACGCTGGCGCAGCGTCTGGTCCGCGCGAAACGCCGGATTCGCGATGCGCACGTCCCGTTCGTGGTGCCGGCCCGCGCGGACCTCGAGGAGCGACTGCCGGCAGTGCTGGAGGCGGTATACGGTGCGTGTGCGATCGATTGGCAGCTGGAGCCACGAGGGGCGCCGATCGAATCGTTGTCCGCCGAGGCGCTGCGTCTGGCGCTGGTGCTAGCCGAACTGCTGCCCGACGAGCCCGAGGCGCTCGGCCTGGCGGCGCTGGTATGCCTGTCCGAATCGCGTCGGCCGGCGCGACGCACCAGCGACGGAGAGTTCGTGCCGCTGGACGAGCAGGACACCGGGCGGTGGGATTCCACAATGATCGAGCGCGGCGACGCGCTGCTGCGTCGCGCTCACGGCATCGGTCGTCCGGGCCGTTACCAATACGAGGCGGCGATCCAGTCGACACACTGCGCCCGGGCGCAGGGCGGCTCCGGAGGTTGGGGGGTCGACTGGGCTGCGCTTCGCAAACTGCATCGGGCGCTGCTGCGTATTGCTCCATCCTTGGGTGCGACGGTTTCTCTGGCCGTTGTCGACGGTGAGGTGGAGGGGCCGGACGCGGGCTTGCGCGCGCTCGACGCGATCACCGACCCGGCCATCGAGCTGTTTCAGCCGGCTTGGACTGCGCGTGCACATTTGCTGGCCAAAACGGGCCGGCCCGCGGCCGCGGCGCAGGCCTATCGCAGGGCCCTCGAGCTGACCACCGATGCCGGCGTTATGGAGTATCTGCGCCGACGACTCGCCGCAGTGGCGGGGGACCGCCAGCCTGAAGAGCGTTGACCGCGATCACGGCGTCCTGTAGACGAACAACCCGTTCCGGGCTCAGACGTTGGCCGTGGCGGTCTCGCCGGATGCGATCTCGGGAGCCAGTGGCGCGATGGCACTGAGTATTTCGGTCACCGTCTCGGAGGGGACTCCAGCGGCAGCAAGTGCGTCGGCCAAGTGCCCAGCCACCAGACTGAAATGGTGCATCTTGATTCCGCGACCCTGGTGCACTTGCTTCATCGGCGCACCGGTGTAGGGCTCGGGCCCGCCGAGAGCGGCTGCAAAGAACTCGACCTGTCTGCCTTTGAGGCGGTTCATATTCGTCCCGGTGAAGAAGCCTGACAGTTGATCATCGGCAAGCACGCGAACGTAGAAGTCCTCGACCACGACTTCAATCGACTCGTGCCCGCCGATCCGGTCGTAGACGCTGACCGGCTCGGGCTTGCGGAAGCGTGCCAGTAACCTCATGCCCCCAGAAGATCATTTCGGCGTTGCCCGTCAGTTAGCGTGCGATCACGCCCGGATTACTCGCTGTAACAAGCGGATTGCTCACATGTAGCCACAACTTCCACTGCTGTGTGAGCCAAGCGGCCTGGTTAACCTACCGGCAATCTGCATCCATTTGCCGGTCTATGTCCTAGGTTGGCTGTATGACCCACGTCACATCACCCACACCGTCCCGCGGGGCAGTCCTGGTTGACCGCCAGGACACCCGCGCTCGGGGGACGCACATCATCAGGAGCAAAGCCGATGAATCTTGGTGACTTAACGAACTTGGTGGAAAAGCCGTTCGCGGCGGTTTCCAGCATCATCAACACCCCGAACTCGGCTGGGCGATATCGACCGTTCTATCTGAGGAATCTGCTCGACGCGGTGCAGGGTCGCACACTCGGTGATGCCGTCGAGGGCAAGATCGTCCTCATCACCGGAGGATCGTCGGGCATCGGTGAGGCCGCCGCGAAGAAAATCGCGGAAGCGGGTGGTGTTGTGGTGCTGGTCGCCCGCACCTTGGAAAACCTCGAGAAGGTAGCCAACGACATCCGCGGCGACGGCGGGACCGCCCATGTGTATCCGTGCGATCTCACTGACATGGACGCCATCGCGGCGATGGCCGACCAGGTGCTCGACGACCTCGGCGGCGTCGACATTCTGGTCAACAACGCGGGGCGGTCCATTCGGCGCTCGTTGGAGCTGTCCTACGACCGGATCCACGACTACCAGAGGACCATGCAGCTGAACTACCTTGGCGCGGTCCAGCTCATCCTCAAGTTCATCCCCGGGATGCGGGAGCGCGGATTCGGGCAGATCATCAACGTCTCCTCAGCCGGCGTGCAGACCCGCGCACCGCGCTTCGGTGCCTACATCGCCAGCAAGGCCGCGCTCGACACACTGTGCGACGCGCTGCAAGCCGAAACCGTGAACGACAACGTTCGATTCACCACCGTGCACATGGCGCTGGTGCGCACACCGATGATCAGCCCGACTGCGATGTATGACAAATTCCCGACGCTGACACCGGGCCAGGCGGCCGGAGTGATCACCGACGCGATCGTGCACCGGGCCCGCCGGGTCAGCTCGCCATTCGGCCAGTTCGCCGCCGTGGCCGACGCCGTGAACCCGTCGGTCATGGATCGCGTGCGCAACCGCGCCTTCGGCATGTTCGAAGACTCCGACGCGGCCAAGGGAAGCGAATCCGCAATCGATACATCGCAATTCGACAAACGCAGCGAGACGTTTGTGCGAGCGACGCGTGGGATCCATTGGTGACACCATGAGCCTTCCGAAACCCGACACTGAAACAACGGTCGTCATCACCGGCGCCTCCTCGGGTATCGGCGCCGAACTGGCTCGCGGCCTGGCCCGCCGTGGCTTTCCGCTACTGCTGGTCGCGCGGCGCCGCGAGCGCCTCGACGAGCTCGCCAACGAAGTAGGCCAGGAGAACTCGGTCGCGGTCGAGGTCATGCCGCTGGACCTCAGCGACAGTAAAGGCCGCGCCAAATTGGCCGACCGGCTCCGCAAGGAACCGATCGCCGGTCTGTGCAACAGCGCCGGTTTCGGCACCAG
>DATIOT010000147.1:0-4370 GCA_035472875.1 Mycobacterium sp. | reverse complement strand
TTGACCTGGACCTCCCCGCGCACCCGCGCCACGTTCGGCACTACGGCCGAGGAAGCCGAGACCACCAAGCTGCTCGCTTTCAACCAGGGCTTCTACAATCTGTTCCTCGCGATCGTCAGCGGCATCGGCATCGCCGCGGTTGCCATGGGACACAACGCCGTTGGAGCCGCGCTCCTTTTCGCCGGGGTCGGATCCATGGCCGCGGCCGCGATCGTGTTACTGCTGTCGTCACCGGACAAGGCGCGCGCGGCGTTGACGCAGGGCACTTTTCCGGTGATCGCCATCGTGCTGCTCCTACTCGGCCTAATTTCGTAACAACAGACACAACAGCCCCACTGGCCACGCCCCTCGAAATTGCGCGGGTTACGCCCCTAGACTGCCGGGGTACCCAGCCGATGCTGAAGTAGCCCGGTGTCTAGCGAGGAGATCTGATGAGACAAGGACGAAATGGCCGCCCCAGCGCGTTGTGGATGCCCCGCTCCCGCGGCGCAGTCAGCGGGTTGCTCCTGGTCATCCTGGGTGCTTGGGGTGCGTTGATACCGTTTGTCGGTCCCCACTTCAATTTCGCTTATACGCCCGACCAGGACTGGGCGTGGAGCACAGCCCGGGGCTGGCTCGAGGTGCTCCCGGGAGGCGCGACCGTGCTGGCCGGCCTGCTGCTGATCTTCTCCGGAAATCGAATCACCGCGCTGGTGGGCGCCTGGCTGGCGGTCCTGGCCGGCGCATGGTTCGTGGTCGGTCGTGAGGTCGCTCCGGTGTTGGGCATCGGATCCGCAGGCGATCCGATTGCTGCAACCGACCGCAAGCGGGCGGCGCTCGAGATTTCGTACTTCTCCGGTCTGGGTGCCCTGATCGTCTTCGTTGGTGGCGTCGCAGTGGCGCGCCTGGCGGTGCGGCTGGCGAGTGATGTCGAAGCCCTGGCACGTGTGGAAGAGGCACGTGCAGCACGGGCCGGTGGACCGTCGTACCGCGAACCGTCGTACAGCGAGCCGTCGTACGTGTCAGGGCTGGAGGAGCCGCCGGCCGAGGTGTCATCGGATGCCCTCACCAAGCCGCGGGTGGGTCGCTTCGGGTCTTCGGAAGACGAACCGAATTCGCCTAAGGGTTGGCGCCGACCGGGGACAGGCACGGCGGCCGGGCAGGGCGCTCAGTATTTGCGCTGGCCACATCCTCAGAGCTAAGGCGTCGCAGCGATCGGCCTTGTTGTGGGTTAGAGCAGTCCGAGCAGACGCAGGTCGCTGACGTACTTGGCGATGATCGGCGCGGAGATATGCGGAATGTCTTTGTCCGGGCCGATTTTTGCCTCCTGAACCGCCGTGCGGAACTGGTCCGTAGGCGCGATGGACCCGCATACCGGCTTCTGGGGCTTTTGGTAGTTGTGCAACAGCGGCAAAAGCGAGCTGTGGCGCTGCTTTTCGGGCAGGGCCCGCAGCGAGGTCTCGAACCGCCGCAACCAGTCGTCGTAATCGGCGATCCGCCGGATGGTGCAACCGTCGTCGATCAGCCAGTCGACGAACTCGTCGAATCCGATGCCGTCGTCGTAGGGGTTCATCACGTGGTAGGTCTCGAACCCGCTGGTGCTCTGGGCGTCCAGGTTGGCACCCAAGGTTGAGATGGCCTCGGCGACGAACTCGACTGGCAGACCGTCGTAGTGCGTGCGCTGCCGGTTGCCACCGGCGTCGAGCTCGTAGAACGAACCGGGCGCGATGCCGGTGGCGACCAGGCTCAGCATCATCCGGGTGAACATGTCCGGAACGTTGAGCTGACCGGCATACGTGGTGTCCGCCAAGATCATGTCGCAACGAAACACCGCGACGGGCAGGCCGCACAAGTCGCGGGCCTCGCGCAGCAGCACCTCGCCGGCCCACTTGCTGTTCGCGTAGCCATTGGCGTAACTCTCGTCGATCTTGCGGGTTGGGCTGATGACCCGGACGTCGGCGTCTTCGCTGAACTGCGCCGGCTCGATCTGGTCGCCGACGGCGATCGTGGAGGTATAGACGTACGGCTTCTGCTTCGTGGTGAGGGCCAGCCGGATCAGTTCGGCGGTGCCCAGCGCGTTGGGGCCGAATAGCTGGCTGTACGGCAGCACGTGGTTGACCAGAGCCGCGGGGTCGACGATCAGGTCGACTGTGTCGGCCAGCCGTTGCCACGTTTGCCGGTCCAGCCCGAGGTCCTCTTCGCCCTTGTCGCCGGCGATGACCTCGAGGTGCTCGGTGGCCAGCTCCCGGTAGTGCGCCAGCAACTTCGGGTCGCCGCTGTCGAAGACATTGTCCAGCCGGGCCCGTGCATCCTCGTCGGACTTGGCCCGCACCAGGCAGATCAGCTTGCCGTCGACCAGGTCCATCCGCTCCAGCCATTCCAGCGCCAGATAGCGACCCAGGAAGCCGGTTGCGCCGGTCAGCAAGACGGTCCGCACCTGGGCGCTCGGCGCGTGCAGGTTCGGGGCGGCGGTCAGCGTGGCGCCGTCGATGAACTTGTCCAGCGTGAGGTCGCTTGCGTGCACCTCGGTCGCGCCGGGGCCGTGCACCGAGCCGAAAGTGGGCCGCTTGGCCCCAGGCTGCCGCTCGGCCTCGATGTAGTCGGCCAAGGCCTGCAGGTCACTGGCCGGGCTCACGATCACACCCACCGGCACGTCGATGTCGAAGATCTCGTGCAGCAAGTTGGCGAAGGACAGCGCCGACAAGGAGTCGCCACCCAGGTCGGTGAAGTGAGCGTGAGGCTGCAGGTCGCTGGCGGCGGTGCCCAGCAGGGCGCCCGCAGCGCGGCTCAGCGTCTCCAGCACGGGCGCCTCGGCGCCGCTTTGGCGCAGCACGCGCAGCTCGTTGGCTTGGCTGTCCGCCAGGTCGGCGTAAAGCTCCTCCAGCCGCTCGCCGTAGTGTTTCTTCAACTGCGGCCGGGCCAGCTTGCGGATGCCGGTGAGTAGGCCGTTCTCCAGGGTCCACGGTGTTGTCTCGACGATGAAGTCGCGCGGGATCTCGTAGGACTGCAGACCAGCCGCTTTGGCTACGTCCTGCAGGGAGTCGCTGATCGGCGGCTTCACCCCCTCGATGCCATGCCGAGACAGGGCCTCTTCGGTGGGAACGATCACCGCGAGCAGGTAGGCCCGGGCGCTGTTGCCGTAGACATAGACCTGCCGAACCAGCGGGCTGTCGCCGAACACCGTCTCCAGCTTCGACACGGTGACGAACTCGCCCTGCGACAGCTTCAGGACGTTGTTGCGGCGATCGAGGTAGACCAGCTGATCGGGGCCGACCTGGGCCATCACGTCGCCGGTGCGGTAGAAGCCGTCGGCGTCGAACACCTCGGCGGTGACCTCGGGGCGCTTGTAGTACCCGGGGAACATAGCGTCCGTCTTGAGCAGTAGCTCCCCACGCGGATACGGCTGGTCGGTAAGGAAGTAGCCCAGATCGGGCACATCGACCAGCTTGTAGTCGATCACCGGGGGACGCCGGACCTCGGTGTCGACGATCGCCATCCCGGCTTCGGTGGAGCCGTAACCCTCGATCAAATGCAGGTCCAGCAGGGACTCGACCCAAGCCTTCCGCTCGTCGGAAATTGGCGCGGAAGCGGTCATCGCACGGAGGAACCGACCGCCCAGGACGTTCTCCCGCAGGTTGGCCCTCACCTGTGCTTCCGCGGCAGCTCGATCGGCGCCGTCTGAAAGCCGGTCAACGTCACTCTGGAACTGTTCGAAGAGCATGTCCCAGATGCGCGGCACGAAACTCAACTCGGTGGGCCGCACCAGAGCGAGGTCCTCGAACAACGTCGACAGGTCACTTTTGGCCACGAAATATGCGGTGCCGCCGCTGCCGAGCGTCCCGTACAGGACCTGCCGGCCCATGACGTGGCTCATCGGCATGAAGTTGAGCGTGATCGACGGCGCGGCGCTCCCCTCGAAGGCGGCGTCCGACTTGCGCCAGAATTTGATCGTGCGGCGCTCGGTGTTCATCGCGCCTTTGGGCGCGCCGGTGCTGCCGGAGGTGTAGATCAGCAGCGAAACCGCGTCGTCGGATGCGCCTCTCGAAACGGCTCCAGCCGGAGGCAGCACCCTGCCGCGCTCGACCAGGTCGGCAAGTGTCTCGACAGCCACCGCGGTGTCTGCCAACCGCGCGCGGGCGGCCGCAACGGCTTCGCGGTGTGCGTCCACCTCAGGGCGGTAGTCGAACACGACCAGCCGGCCGGGCGCGTGACCAGACAGCACCAATTCGACTGCGTCGGAAAGGTTGTCGACGCCGGTGGCAATCAGCGTCGGCTCGGTCTCGGTGACAATGGGCAGCAGTTGGGTGACTGCCGCACTGGTCTGCAGCGGAACCGACACCGCGCCCAGCTGGGCCACTGCGATGTCGATAGTCGTGTAGTCAACGCTGGTG
>DATIOT010000146.1:0-3530 GCA_035472875.1 Mycobacterium sp. | reverse complement strand
CACCGGCCCATCGACTGGCCAAACCGCAGGCTGAGGACTAGATCCAACAGCAGGCGCGCTCGAATTTGACCAGCGCCTCGCCGGGACCCGTTGGATCGAGACCCTGGGCCCTGACCCATTCGTCGCTGAAGTATGTGTCGTGGTAGCGGTCGCCGCTGTCGGCGAGCAGCGTGACCACCGAACCGCCGCGGCCTTCGGCCACCATCTCGGCAAGCACGCCGAAGGCGCCCCACAGGTTGGTGCCCGTCGACGGCCCCACGCGCCGTCCCAGGACGGCGCTGACGTGGCGGGCCGCAGCGATCGATGCCGCGTCGGGCACCGCGACCATGCGGTCGACCACGCTGGGCAGAAATGACGGCTCAACGCGCGGCCGGCCGATGCCCTCGATGCGAGATGACGTGGGCATCACGATGTCGTATCGGTCTTCGGCGTAAGCGGGAAAGAACGCGGAGTTCTCCGGGTCGACAACACACAACCGGGTCGCGTGACGCCGGTAGCGGATGTAGCGCCCGATCGTCGCACTGGTTCCGCCGGTGCCCGCACCTACCACGATCCATTCCGGGATGGGGTACTTCTCGTCGTGCATTTGCATGTAGATCGACTCGGCGATGTTGTTGTTGCCACGCCAGTCGGTCGCGCGCTCGGCGTTGGTGAACTGGTCCAGGTAGTGGCCGCCCGTCTCTTCGGCAATACGCTGCGCCTCGGTGTACACCCCGCTCGAGTTCTGCACGAAATGGCAACGGCCGCCTTGCGATTCGATCAGCGCCACCTTGGCAGCGCTGGTAGCAGCCGGCATCACGGCGATGAACGGCACACCCAGCAGCGCCGCGAAGTAGGCCTCCGATACCGCCGTCGAACCCGACGACGCCTCGACCACCGTGGTGCCCTCGCCGATCCACCCGTTACACAGCGCATACAAGAACAGCGAACGCGCCAACCGGTGCTTGAGGCTGCCGGTGATATGAGTCGTCTCGTCTTTGAGGTACAGCGCGACGTCGACGTCCGTGCACCAGGCTGACGGCAACGGGTAGCGCAGCAGGTGGGTGTCGGCACTGCGACGGGCATCGGCTTCGATCAGCCGGATCGCATTGTCCGTCCAGCTTCGTGGCAGGCTGCGGACCGCGATCCGGGTCCGATCGTTCAACGCACCGAAACTGCCGGCTGCGTACGGCCCAAGTTGCTGCTCGAATCTCGGCCACCCATCGGGGCGGCGATCAACGTCAGCAGCGTTGCTTCGGGCCTACAGCAGAAGCGCACCGGCGCAAACGGTGAGGTACCTAGGCCAGCGGACACATGCAACTGCATGTTGGCGCCCCAGCGTGACGGTCCCTTGGCCCGTGACCGGTCCAGGCCGCAGTTGGTGACCACAGCGCCGTAGAACGGCAAACACAGCTGGCCGCCATGGGTGTGGCCGGCCATCACCAGTTGGTAGCCGTCGGCGGCGAACCGATCCAGCACCCGCGGCTCAGGGGAGTGGGTCAGCCCTAGCCGCAGGTTCGCGGCCGGGCTGGCCGGGCCCGCGATCGTGTCGTACCGGTCCCGGTCGATGTGCGGGTCGTCCACGCCCGCAGCGGCGATGTGCAGGCCGGCCACCTCGAACTCGCGGCGGGTGTGGGTGAGGTCCAGCCAGCCGCGCTCGGTGAACGCCGCCCGCAGATCCTGCCAGGGCAGCGGCTCACCGCGGACGCGGTGAGACGGGTTGGTCAGGTAGTTCACTGGGTTCTTCAGCCGCGGCCCGAAGTAGTCATTGCTGCCGAAGACGAAGACACCCGGACGCGACAGTAAATCGCCCAAGGTCTGAACGACTGCGGGCACTGCCTTGGGATGCGCCAGGTTGTCGCCGGTGTTGACGACCAGGTCGGGCTCCCAGCCGGCCAGCTCACGGAGCCAGGCCTGTTTGCGGCGCTGGTTCGGCAGCATATGAAAATCGCTGATATGCAGCACCCGCAGCGGTGTGGAGCCCGGCGACAACACGGGCATGGTTATCTCGCGCAATACGAACGCATTGCGCTCGACGATCGAGGCGTAACCGATGCCGGCGATGGTCGAGCCGAGCGCAACGGCGCCGGTGCGTATCAGGGCGGGCAAAACATCAGCCATGCAGGCAGCCTACTGCCGCTTGCGGACTGACACCGTATCTACTGCGCCAGAACGGCTACGGAGGCGGAGGCGGCGCTCCGGGGGGTGCGGGCGGCGGTGGCGCCAGTAGCGGAATGGTGATCGGCGGCAGCCCCGGGATCTCCACGACCTGCGATCCGACCGGCGGTGGCCCACCTGGCGCACCTTCCGGCGGCGGAGGCGGAGCCGGCGGGATGCCGTTGCTGGTCTGGATCGTGATGATCGAGCCCGGAATCGTTTGGCCGCTGGGCGTCGTCCCGACAACCTCGCCGTACTTTGCGCTGCTGTTCACCGAGGTGGGTTGATCAGCGACCTGGAAACCCGCGTCCTTGAGGCGCTGGCGTGCTGCGTCCACATCCAGGCCGGCCACGCTCGGCACTCGTGAAGCAGGTGAGCCTTCTACATAGCGTGGATCGGTGGGCGGCAATTTCACTTCGCCGAAGTTGTTAGCGATCGGCTTCATTGCGGTGAACCAGGTGCGGGCCGGCTCGTTACCGCCGTACAAGTCACCCTCGCCGCAATGGCGTAGCGGGGCCGAGCACAAATCCGTCGGCGTGGTCGAGTCGTCATAGATGTAGTTCGCCGCCGCGTAGTGGCTAGTGAAGCCCACAAACCCGGAGGAGCGGTGGGCTTCGGTGGTGCCCGTCTTGCCGGACATCGGCAAGTCCCAGCCCGCCCCGCCGGCCGAACCGGCCGCCGTGCCGGCGCCCACCGCATCTTTGCTCATCGCGTTGGCCAGTGTGTTCGCCAAACCCTCGGGCACCACCTGATCGCAGGTCTCGGTGGTCACCGCGACTTGGTTGCCGTTGCGGTCGATCAGCTTGTCGATCGGGTTCGGTGGGCACCACACGCCGCCGGAGGCCAGAGTGGCCGCGACATTCGACAGCTCCAGAGCATTGACCTCGATCGGGCCGAGGGTGAACGAACCGATGTTCTGCCGTTTGACAAAGTCGGCCAGGCTCTCGTTGCTGTCGGGGTTGTAGTCGCGGGCAGTGCCGGGATCGGCGTAGGACCGCAGGCCCAGCTTGATGGCCATGTCCACCGTGCGCGTCACCCCGATCTGCGAGATCAGCTTGGCGAACGCGGTGTTGGGTGAGGTGGCCAGTGCGTCGGTCACATTCATCGAGCCCCGGTAGTTGCCGGCGTTGACCACGCACCAGGTGTCCTTGGGGCAACCCTTGGCCCCGCCGCTACCCATGCCTTTGGCCTGGAATCGGCCCGGCGCCTCGAGGGTGGCGTTGATGCCCATCCCCATGTCCAGCGCGGCGGCCGTGGTGAAGATCTTGAACATGGACCCGGCGCCGTCACCGACTAGCGAGAACGGCTGCGGTCGCATGGTCTCGCCGGCATCGGTGTCCAGGCCGTACTTGCGGTTACTGGCCATCACCACCACCTTGTGCGACGTCTTGCCC
>DATIOT010000145.1:0-2353 GCA_035472875.1 Mycobacterium sp. | reverse complement strand
CCAACCGTCAACGGAATTAAATTTGGCACCAACAGCATTCACCATGTCCGCGACGGCCAGGTGATCTCACTGGGTGCCCCGCGTGCCGGACTGCGAACGTACCTGGCGGTGCGCGGCGGCATCTGCGTGGAGCCAGTGCTGGGCTCGCGCAGCTACGACGTGATGTCGGCGATCGGCCCATCTCCGCTACAGGCCGGTGACCAGCTGCCGATCGGCGAGCATACCAACGACTACCCCGAACTCGATCAGGCTCCGGTGGCAGCCATCACCGGCAATGCGGTCGAGCTGTCGGTGATACCCGGGCCGCGTGACGACTGGTTTGTCGATCCCGACGTCCTGGTACACAACGACTGGGTGGCATCCGATCGCAGCGACCGGGTGGGGATGCGGTTGGTCGGTCGCCCGTTGCAGTACCGCTTCCCGGATCGGCAACTGCCCAGCGAGGGCACCACCCGCGGTGCGATCCAGGTGCCGCCCAATGGTTTACCGGTGATCCTGGGGCCCGATCATCCCGTCACCGGCGGTTACCCCGTCGTCGGCGTGGTGATTGACGAGGACTTAGACAAAGTCGCCCAGGTCCGGCCCGGCCAGCATGTGCGGCTGCATTGGGCACGGCCGCGGTCTCCGGTGCGGGCCCGGCCGCACGCGAGTTCAGTGGGCTGGCCGTTTTCGTAGCGCCAGCCTTTAGCCAAGGCTGGTAGACATGGAGTGTGTACACCCAGGTACACACCGCCCGCTTGGTCCACTCGGCCGATCTCGACAGCGAGACGCGGCAGCACGTCTGCCAGATGGTCACCGAAGCGTTCGCAGGTGAGTTCACCGAGAACGACTGGGAGCATGCGCTGGGCGGCATGCACGCACTGATCTGGCGGCACGGCGCGATCATCGCGCATGCCGCGGTGGTCCAGCGGCGCTTGTTCTACCGGGGCAACGCGCTGCGCTGCGGTTACGTCGAAGGCGTCGCGGTACGGGAGGATTACCGTGGCCGAGGGCTGGTGCATGCCCTGCTGGACGGCGTCGAGCAGGTGCTGCGGGGCGCCTACCAACTGGGGGCCCTCAGTTCGTCAGCCCGGGCCCGCAGGCTGTATATGGCGCGCGGCTGGTTGCCCTGGCGTGGCCCGACGTCGGTGCTGGCCCCGACCGGTCCGACCCGCACACCCGACGACGACGGAACGGTATTCGTCTTACCGGTCGGGATCAGCTTGGACACCTCCGCGGACTTGATGTGCGATTGGCGCGCAGGGGACGTTTGGTAGCCCTCGGCATCTGAACGCGACCATTTCGCCCCTGCTCAATCACAATTCGCTACAGCCGGCAGTCATTGTGGTGCACGCCACACGGATTGACTGGCTCTCACACCGTCAGATCTTCGGTGGTGAGCGGAAATTCACGCCCGGGTCACTGCCGGCAGCGCCCCGGGCAACAAAAGATTCCTAGCGTGATCGTGAACGCGTACGCACGATTGGAGTCTCATGGGAACCTCGAAGGGCCGTTCGCATGTCCTTTCTGACTGGGACCCGGAAGACACGGTGGCGTGGGAGGCCGGCAACAAAAGGATCGCCCGTCGCAATCTGATCTGGTCAGTGGTCGCCGAGCACATCGGCTTCTCAATCTGGTCCATCTGGTCGGTGATGGTGCTGTTCATGCCCGCGTCGGTGTACGGCTTTTCCGCGGGAGACAAGCTTTTGCTGGGCGCCACCGCGACGCTGGTCGGAGCATGCTTGCGATTCCCCTACACGTTCGCCACCGCGAGGTTCGGCGGACGCAACTGGACCATATTCTCCGCTCTGGTGTTATGGATCCCGACCAACGGCACCATGCTGCTGCTGGCCAATCCCGGTCTGCCGCTGTGGCCGTATCTGGTGTGCGCGGCGCTGGCCGGTCTCGGCGGCGGCAACTTCGCCTCGTCCATGACAAACATCAACGCGTTTTATCCGCAGCGGCTCAAGGGCTGGGCGCTGGCGCTCAATGCCGGCGGCGGAAACCTCGGCGTTCCGGTGGTCCAGCTGGTCGGCCTGTTGGTGATCGCAACCGTCGGCAACCGGCAGCCCTACTGGGTGTGCGCGATATACCTTGTGCTGCTGGCGATCGCCGCAATCGGCGCCGCGCTACATATGGACAACCTGCAGGACTACCGCATCGAGATGAGCACCATGCGGGCCGTGCTGTCCGAGCGCCACGCCTGGGTGATCGCACTTCTTTACATCGGCACCTTCGGCTCATTCATCGGTTTCTCGTTCGCCTTTGGTCAGGTGCTGCAGATGAACTTCACCGCCAGCGGTCAAAGCACCGCGCACGCGTCGCTGCATGCTGCCCAAATCGCTTTCCTGGGACCACTATTGGGGTCGCTGTC
>DATIOT010000144.1:0-2427 GCA_035472875.1 Mycobacterium sp. | reverse complement strand
CCGTCCCGGTGCGGATGCAGCGCCCCCACCGGTGAGGTGAGCGGGATGTGCAGCGCGTCGACGATTCCCGGCTCGGCCTCGCACACCCAGGGTATGGCGTTGACCGCCCGCATACCGGTCGCCAGCAGGCCGTGGTCGTTGTGGTTTTCGCCCTGGCGGTGTCCGACCTCGAATTCGGCGTCGATGCTCGGCTCTCCGTCGATGACGACCCGCCAGATGCCGTCGGTTCCGCCGGTGCGGCCCTTGGGCCAACCGGGGGCGAGGTCGTCGGCGATGCGGTCGACGTGCTCGATGGTGATGACATCCTGGCCGTCGACAACGCCGATGCACCGTGCCCGGGTCGCGCCGACGGTGCCCGCTTCGACGACACCGAAGGCGGTGTTGATCTCGCGTGGGGTGGGCTGAAACTCGCACGTTTCACGGATGTCATCGAGCTCGACCCCCAATGACTCGGCGACCATGGTGACCGCGGCGCCCCAACCCCAGCGCAGGGTGCCAGGTACCATCAGCCCGCCTTGGTAGTCGAGCGGCTGGCCAAACCCGAACAGCTCTCGCATGTCGTACGGGTTCGGGTACTCGGAGTAGTTGGTGATTTCGATACCGCGCACCGAATACACCTTGTGCGACATCGACATCAGGGCAATGGGGAACAGGTCGGCGCCGAATCCCGGCTCGATGCCGGATGAGAACAACGAGCTTCGTCCGGCCTCGGCCGCGCCGCGGATCGCGTCAATGACCTTGGGTGGCATGGAGCCGCGCGGGTAGACCAGTCCCGAGATGGAGGTCGTCACGATGTTCTTGCCGGCGGCCAGGATTCGGCACATGTCGCCGATCGCTTCCTTCATTCGGTGCGGTGCCGGAGCGGCGTAGACAACGCAATCCGCGTCGCCGCCGAGGATTTCCGATTCGTCCCGGGTGGCTCGAACACCGGCCGGCCCGATGCCGGCGAGCTCGCCGGCGTCCTTGCCGTTCTTGTTGTCCGAATGCACCCACACCCCGACAAGTTCCAAGTTGGGCCGGTCGGCGATGGTGCGGATCGCGTAACTCCCGACCCCGCCGGTAGCCCAGACGGCGACTTTGTACTTGGCTTTCACGCCGTACGCCTTTTCCAGTGCGGACTCTTGATCGCTTCGAGGGCTTCGATGACGAAGCGGTCCAGCGGGCGCGGCTTCTTGGTCGACTGGCGTACCCACTGCCGGAACGCGAAATCGCCCGCGGTGAAGCCGAGTTGGACCAGCAGGCCGGGACGGATATCGACGTCGGGGTTGGCACCCATGCGGTCGCCGATCAGCTTCGTCGCGCGCTCCTTGTCGGCGGGTGTGTGCAGGGTGACCTTGTCGAGCAGATCGTGAGCCAGTAGCAGGGCTTCACGCCATTCTTCGCAGTCGGCCTGGTCGAAGGACCGGGTCCGGATGATGATGGCGTTGACCAACGCCACGTCCGGCGACTCGGTGGCGGGCCGCTGTTCGAGCAGGTTGACGATGGCGGCGCCGCCATGGCGGACGGGGGCGAGCAGCAGTTCCTCCTTCGTCGGCACGTGCCGAAAGAAGGTGCGCGGCGATACACCTGCGGCCGCGGCGATTTCCTCCGTCGTCACAGTGTCGTAGCCGCGTTCGATGAACAGCCGGAACGCCGCGCGCCTGATGTCGGCCCGGATCTGTGCGCGCTGCCGATCTCGCAGCGACTCCCCTGTCATCGGAAGCAGCCGATTCCACCGTCGACGTGAATGGTCTGCCCGGTGATGAACGTCGCGTCGGCGCCGAGCAGGAACGCCACCAGCGCACCCACGTCGGTGCGGACATCGCCGATGCGCTTCATCGGAACACGTCCCACCGCCTTCGCGTAATCGTTGGGGGCGAACTGTTTCCATAGTTTGACGCCGTCGGACTCGGCGAACGGGCAAATGACGTTGACGCGGATGTTGTCGCGGCCCCACTCCAGGGCGGCGACTTTCGATAACCCGCGGATGCCTTCCTTCGCGGCGGCGTAACCGCCCCACTTGGGTTCGCCGCCGGTGCCCGTCCCCGAGCCGAGGTTCACGATCGACCCGCCGCCCGCCTCGACCATCAGCGGGTGCACGGCCTGCATGAGCAGGAATGTCGCTCGCGGGCCAACTTCGTAACCGAGCGCCAGGTCTTCGGTGGTGATGTCGACGAATGCCTTGGGCTCGTTGGTGGCGATGGCATTATTGACCAGACCATGCACCGTACCGAAGGCGTCGACCGCGGCCGCCGTGATCCGTTGCGCGTCGTCCGGGTCGCGCAGATCGGCGACCAGGTGCTCGGCTCGACCCAATGCCTTGAGCTCGGTCGTGGTCGCCATGAGCAACTCATCCTGGATGTCGACCAGCAGCACCTCCGCACCGCGTTCGAGCAGCGCGGCGGCGATGCCCTTGCCCACGCCCTGAGCGGCACCGGTGACGATCGC
>DATIOT010000143.1:0-4392 GCA_035472875.1 Mycobacterium sp. | reverse complement strand
TTTTCGGGAGCTTCGGGGTCTCACCCATGCGCGGGATCGCCCTGGCCTTTTGTCTGGCGTGCGGGTTTTCGGGGGTCGGGTCCGCACCGGGCTGTGGCCGACCCGAATCGAAGTTCGACGGGCGTTTGCGGGTGTACTCGCTCAGATCGATCAGCGGTTTGCTGTCATCGTCGGGTTCGTCAGCCATCAGATCCCCAGCTTTTGATGCGTGGCGACGTGCTCAGCGGCATGTAGGTTGAAGTAGTAGGCGAGCAAGCTCGGATCGTTGAAATCGAGCGCCGTGTAGTTGTTGGTCGCGATCCCGGTGATCACCGCCATGTCGGAATGCATCTGTTGGTGCCGTGCGAGAAACGATGGGATGTCCTCGGTGGGGAGCGGGTCGAGCACGTACGGGGTGAGGTTGACCCCATAGATGCGGCTGATCGCCAAAATGATCTGGTCGTGGCTCTCACGGTTGGAAAACGACCACTCGTCCATGCTGCGGCGGTCGTTGGGGATGTTGTAGAGGAGCGCGAGGCTCATTTACGACGTCCACTCCACGATCACGATCAGGGCAATTACCAGAACGGCGACGACAGCCAACCCGGCGGCGGCATAAAGGAGGATCTCCTTCACGGGTCGTCTCCGAGCTCGAGCTCGGCCAGGCGCTCGCGCAGCTTCGCTGTCCGGCGGTCGACCGCCTCGACCATAAACTCGGGCGGCGGGGCCTCGGCGTAGAACGCCAGTTCGCGCTCGATCGCGGCGAGCTCCTCGGCCTTGTCCATGCCCGGTTATACTGTTGCTACAGGGGCAACGTCTAAGCTATTTTGACCGTCCGCATCTTTCCGTGGATGCGGTAGCACTGAGAACCTTGCCCGGCCTCGATCCCCGTCGCAGCCGGGCATTTTCTTGGGTTACACGACCAGGCGGCGCTCTTGCGCCAGGATCGAGACGTCCATCAGCTGGAAATCGCCCGAGTTGGATGTCATCGTAAAGCCGATCCCGACCCCCATGTTGTCAGGGACACGCGATCGGCCCCAGCCGATGAGGCCGGCGGTTTGGGTGTACGGTCCCTGGACGACCGCGCCCGTCGTGTTGTCGGCATCGATCGTGAAGTTGAGCGTCGTGTTGGTATTGGCTTGCCAATACGCGTAGAGCTGCATCGCCTTCTTTTCGAACTGGATGCCGGGCCGGGTGTGCAGCTTGGAGCGCAGCGTGACCTGGCGGGTGGTCGTCGCGGTCTGGAACATCGGGAAGAGATGGGTCCGGGCGGTATCCAGACCCCAGGCGGTGATCGTGCTGCCCCATTCATTGGTCCGCACCATCGCCAGCTGGGAGTTCTGCGAGGCCGTCCACCAGCGTCGTCCGTCCCACATCAGCAGTGCGTTGCGCGGCGACCCGGTGATCGGGTCGATGATCGGCATCAGCAGCATAAAGACGTGTACGCCGAAGACCTCGGCGATGGCCGCGCTCGGCGGCAGGTTCGGGTTGATGTTGCCCTGCCCGGTCTGGAACACACCATCGAGCGGCGTGCTGATCTTCTGCACCGCGCCGCCATAAATCGCGTGAATGCCGAACGGATTTGCCATGATCACGGCGCGTGAGTAGACCTCGACACTCGGGTTCCACGGCGAACCGATCTGCGGGTCGATGTTCTGGTTGCTGAAGGTCGTGGTCGCGGGCGCGCCGCTGGTGGTTACGCCCGAGATGGCGTTGACGCTCGAATCTCCGGCCAGATAGAGGAACCCGTTCGAGTGGCGCAGGTTCGACCATTCGTATTTGAGCACCGACTCGGTCGCGGGGAAGACAAACCCGCCATCGCCCGGGGTGAAGTTCGTCGCTGAGCCCGGCGCGGTCCCAAAGGTCTTGACCTTGACCGGGGTCGTCGTCACCCAGATGCGCCCCTGGTACGATTCGATGGCGTGTCCGGAAACGCCGAACGGCATCAGCCGAACCGTCGCGCTGGCGACCCCGCCGCCGCTAAAGCCGACCAGCACCGAGCCGACGGTGTTGTACCCCGTGCCGGTAAACCCGGCCCCTATCCCGTGCCCGAAGTCGACCCCGATCACATTACCGGAGCTATTGATGATCGCGGTCCCCGACGCGCCGCTGCCGGTCACCGACAGGAAAAACACCTGTGGTGCGTTGAGGTATGGCCCGCCGGGGTCGCTGATCGAGACCGAATTGATGACGCCGTTGTCGAGCGTCCCCGTCGCGATCAAACCGGTGCCGCCGCCGCCGACCGTGTGGATCACCGGCGCTGTATAGTTCGCGCCGCAGTCGACCATCGTGATCGCGGTGATCGTCCCCGCCGAGAGCCCGGTCACGATCGCCTGCGCGCCGCTGCCGGTGCTGTCGGTGATGCTAATGCCAGGGATGGCGGTAAAGCCGCTCCCGCCGTTCTGGATTTGGATGCCGACGACAGCGCCGTTGACGACCGCAGCGATGCCCCACGCGGTGGTCGGCCCGCCACCGCCCGAGAAGGTCAGCAGGATCTTTTGCGGATCCTGGGAGATGTCGTAGCCGGATCCTGCCGCCGTCGCCGTCACGGTCGCCACGGCACCGTTTTCGATCGTCGAAGTAAACGCCGCACCGGTCCCGCTGCCGCCTCGGGGCGTGATCGTCGGGAGCGACGTGTAATCTCGGCCTCCGTCGAGGATATCGATCTCGGGGCCGAGGCTGCCCGCGCCAAACAGCGTTGCCCCGTCCCACACCCAGTAGGCGTTGAGGCTCTGCTCGGTGGAGATGCACAGCAAGTCGGTGCCGAACTGCCGGACACCGGGGTTCGTCTGGGCGGGCGGGAGAAACGTGCCGGGTGGAGCGAGCGTCGTGACCGCGCTCGGCGCGAATATCTTGTAATCCTGCGCGCTGCCGTCATCGAGAAAGACGATCGCGTGCGGGCCGTTGTTCACGATCATCGACGCCAGACCGTAGAACTCGTACCAGATGATCGTGCGCCCGCCGGGGGCGGTGTAGCCGGCGGGCCCCTGATCCGGCATGGCGCGGATGTTATGCGTGCCGAGCGGCATGAGGTTGTCGCACCAGGCGCACTTATCGTCATCGATCCCGGGGCGCGGCGGCTTGGTATCGATGCCGTTCCAGCCGGCAAAGTCGTAAAACGTCTGGCTTAATGGGAGACCGGGGGTCTGCGGGGGTGCCGCCGGCAGTGAAGCGCCCTGCGCCATCTATTGCTGCCCCTGCTGCTGGCGCAGCTGCTCGAGCATCTGCAGCACCGGGTGCTGGGCCTGCTGCTGCCGCATCAGCATCGCGGTCAGCGGGTCGGCGTTCGGGTTCTGGGCGAGCCACGCGGCGGTGTCGCGCTCCATCATCCCGTGCATCGCCATGTAGCGGGCGTCGGCAGCCTCGGGCGACGCATAGGCGGGCCAGTTTCCCCAGCCGGCGAGCGCGGCCTGGCGCTGTGCCGCGTCAACCGGCAACGCCTGGCCGTTCCACACGGTTGGAATATTGTAAAATCGTCCATCGGGGCCTTGCACGACCGACTGCAGTACGGTCGAGACATCGCCGCCTGGCTGCACAACGCGACCGCCGCCCCACAGGTTGCTGAGGTGGTGCTGGTAGAGGTTCTGCTCTTGCGGCGTCAGACCGAGCTGCTGGACGGCTTGGTTGAACGACGAGACCGACTGCGGCGGCACATCCGAGGAAAACGATCGCGGGCCGGCGGGGACCGGCGCAGCAGGCGCTCCCGGCACCGTCGCCGAGACCAGCTGCGGCTGCGGCACCCCCATCCATGGCGGTGCCTCTAGCGGCGGGCCGTCCTGGGGCGATTGCGGCTGATCAGCACGAGGCGGTACGGAGACCATTTCACCACCGCACGCCAAGATCGCTCAGCTGGCGGCGCAGCACCGCGATCCGCTCCTCGATCCACGGGATCAGCACGTCACGGTCGACCGCGATCTTTGACTGCGACTGCTGCCCCATATGCAGGTGCGCGGCGTCGGTGATGAGCAGCTCAGCCGACTTGAAGATCGACCGATCGGCCCGGCTCAGCGCCTTTTCCCAGCCGGCGAGCTCGGTCTTCAGCGCCACCGCGCGGTCAAGATCATCGAGGTTCATCAGACTCTGCCGTAGTAGCTGCTCGCGTAACCGGGCTGCGAGAACGCCCGGGCCCGACGCATCGAGACTTGGAAAAGTCCGCCGCTCTTCTCGTTGAAATAGGTGTTGGCGAGCGGCAGCATCTGCGGGATCTCCGCCGCCTTCGACAGCAGGCAAAGGTGCGCCGCGTAGTACGGGACCGCGTGCCGCCAGGGAGCCGGGATCGCCTCGTAGGCGGTCTCGTCGGCGAGGTCGTACGGCAGGCACATGCAATCGACCGAGATCGAGTACGGCTGGTCGGGGAGCGGGTAGAGTTTGAAGGTGCCGTCGACACCCTGGCCAAACTGGCAGCACCACACC
>DATIOT010000142.1:0-5199 GCA_035472875.1 Mycobacterium sp. | reverse complement strand
AGCGGATTTCAGACTCGCTATCCCAACCAGCTCTCCGGTGGTCAAAGACAGCGGATGGCGCTGGCGCGGGCGCTGGCAGTCGACCCGGAAGTGCTGCTGCTCGATGAGCCGTTCGGCGCGCTGGACGCCAAGGTGCGCGAGGATCTTCGGGCGTGGTTGCGGCGCCTGCACGACGAGGTGCATGTCACCACCGTGCTGGTCACCCACGATCAGCACGAGGCGCTAGACGTGGCCGATCGGATAGCCGTGCTCAACAAGGGTCGCATCGAGCAGGTCGGATCCCCGACCGAGGTCTACGACGCCCCGGCGAACGCGTTCGTGATGTCCTTTCTGGGCAAGGTTTCCACTCTGAACGGAGCCTTGGTTCGCCCGCACGACATCCGGGTGGGCCGCAAACCCGACATGGCGATCGCCGGCGGTGATGGCACCGCGGAGTCCATCGGGGTCGTGCGCGCCATCGTCGACCGGGTGGTGGCGCTGGGTTTCGAGGTGCGCGTCGAGTTGACCAGCGCGGCCACCGGCGGTGCTTTCACCGCCCAGATCACCCGCGGCGATGCTGAGGCGCTGGCGTTGCGGGAGGGCGACACCGTGTACGTGCGGGCCACCCGGGTACCACCGATAACCGATGACGGGACGCCCCCCGCTGGCGGCAGGGGCGACGCAGACGAAGATCAAACCACGCTGACGTCGGCGTAGCCTGCGGTGGTGGCCGCCGTTTGCGGCCGGAATGGCGTGGCCGCAAAAGCTATTCGTGGCTGCTGGCGTGTTATGCGTTGTCGCCCATGACCACGCCGTCGCGGCGCGGGTCCGCGCCGCCGGTCCACCTCGATGTGCTGCGAGTGATCGCCGACAGCCCGCTGGCCTGGTCGGCCAGGTTGACCTGGTGCCCAAGTGCGCGCAGGCCTTGCACCAGCGGGTCGTGGTCGCCATTGTCGGATGTGTTGATTTCGGGATCCTCGCCGCCGACATTTGTTTGGGGTGAGTTCTCGGCGCCGAAATCGACCAAGGACACCGCCTGCTGCGGGTTCAGGCCCCAATCCAGCATCGCCACAAGGGTTTTCACGACGAACTGAATGATCGTAGAACCGCCCGGCGAGCCCGTCACCGCGTACAGCGCGCCCCGCCCCGCCGGCGAGGAATCGAACACCAAGGTCGGTGCCATCGAGCTTCGTGGCCGTTTCCCAGGCTGGACGCGGTTAGCCACCGGCGATCCATCCGCCGCACGGGGATCAGCGGCGAAATCGGTCAGCTCGTTGTTGAGGACGAATCCGTCGACCATGTGGAACGAGCCGAACGTTGACTCGATGGTCGTCGTGAACGCGGCCGCATTGCCGTAGGAATCAACGATGCTGACGTGGCTGGTGCCGTGCTCTGTCCCGGGTGGTGCGACGCCGGTAGGCATGCCGAAGTCTCCCGGGTTGGCGGTTCCCATGCTGTGCTGCAGCGAGATCAGCGCGGTGCGTCCGGCCAGATAGCCCGGGTCGATCAGCGCATTGAGAGAGCCGCCGGGCAGGCCGACGAAATCGGGGTCAGCGACATATTTGTCGCGGTCGGCATACGCCAGCCGCTCGGCTTCAGAGACCAGGTGAACGCCCATCACACTCGGGCGACCGCCGTTGAGGTCGACGTTGGTGGGTGGGTATTCACCCATCGGGAAATGCTCGAGGATTCCCAGCGTGGCTCCCACCGCGACGCCACCCGACGATGGTGCGGGCATGCCACAGATCTGTCGGCCGCGATACGTCATGCACAGCGGGTCGCGTTTCTTGGCGACGTAGCCCGCTAGGTCCTCGTTGGTCATCATGCTTGGCGTGCGGCCATCCGAGGTATCGCTTGCCTCCGCGACGATGTCGTGCGCGATATCGCCGGTGTAGAACGCGTTGACACCCGAGGAGGCAATGGCGGACAAGGTTTTTGAGTATGCGGGGTTCGTCAGCCGCGTTCCTGCGGACCGCAGGCTGCCGTCGGGATTGAAGAAGTATCCGCGTGCCTGTGGATCAACACGCAGTTGTGCTGCCGAGTCGGAGATGGCAGCGGCCATCCTGGGGCTGATGTCGAAACCGCCATCGGCCAGTGCCACCGCGGGACCGAAGAGGTCGCGCCAAGGCGTGTGGCCGTGGTCGTTGTGTACGAGCTCGAGCATCCGCAGAATGCCCGGGACTCCGATCGATCGTCCCGAGGCTCGCGCGTTGGGTTCGGGTGCCGCGTGATCGACGTCGCTGATCCAGCGCAGGTAGTTCTCGCCTGCCCCCGCAGGGGCGACTTCGCGGCCGTCGTAGGCCTGCACCGATCCGGCACGGGCGTCGTAATACACCAGGAATCCGCCGCCGCCGAGCCCCGAAGATTGCGGTTCGACCAGACCCAACACTGCCTGGGCAACCACCAAGGCGTCGGCGGCCGTACCACCGTCACGCAATAGGCGGCAGGCGGCCTGAGTCGACAGTGGATTGGCCGTGGCCACCGCGTAGTGAGCGGTCCGCACAACGGTCATGTCGCTGCGGTAGCCGGTCGCGATCTCGGGGTTCGTCGCGATGTTCCGCGATGAAGGTGCCGAAGCCGCGGGCGCCGACGGCGTCTTGGACACGAGCGCGCCATTAGGCACGATCTCGCACGGACCTGCCGCGTTGGGCGCAGCCACGTGGTTGCCGCTACACCCAGCCAGCCACAGCATCAACGCGGCCAGCGAAGCTCGAATTGGCAAGGGAGTGTTCAACACTCGAAGTGTACTGTGAGAATCAGGCGGCAATCCGGTCGGCTCGAGCTTTCAGGGCCTGGTCGTAGCGATCTAGTACGGTCGCGGCCACCAATCTGTGTGCGCCCAGCGGCTGTGCCATCGCGATCCCGGCGTCGTGGGCGAAACTCCGCACCCGGTCCGGCAGCCGCCCCGGCGCCAGGAACCACGGCACAATGATCAGCCGTCGGGCGCCTTGGCGCCGCAACCGGTCTGCGGCTCCGGCCAGCGAAAATTCCGGACGGGTCACGAACGCGGTTGTCGCACCAGCCCAACGGGTGGCCACCATCAGTTTCGGCGCTACCGCAGCGGTGTGTGCGTTGGCCGCGTCATCTGATGAGCCGATCGCCACCACGAGCACGCCAACGCCGTCGTCGAACTGGGAAACCCCCAACTCCGCCACCCGCTGACGCAGCACCCCAACCAGCCGGTCATCCTCCCCGAGCACATCGGCCTGCCGCACGTCGATCCCTCGGCCGGCGGTTGTGCAGCTGGCGATCTGACCGGGGATGTCGATACGGGCGTGGTAAGCGTTCGCCAACAGCAACGGGGTGACGACTGCCGTGGGTGCCTCACGGCTACATGACAATCCGTTGAGCACGTCGACCAGGCTGGGGGTGTTCAACTCGCAGAAGGCCAGCCGTATATCAAGGCCCGGCCGCATGCGCGCCACTCGGCCAGCGACCGCCCGCGCGTTGGCCGCCGACCGTGGATCCTTACTGCCGTGCGCGGTCAGCACGAGTGTCGTCACGAGGCGTGCAACCCACATTCGGTCTTGGCCGATCCCTGCCAGCGTCCGCTGCGCGGGTCGGCGCCCTCGGCTGGCTTGGCCGTGCAGGGAGCGCAGCCGATCGACGGATAACCTTCGTAGACAAGCGGATTGACCAGCACATCGTGCTCGTCGATGTAGTTCTGGATGTCCTGGTCGGTCCATGCTGCCAGCGGGTTGATCTTCACCAGCTTGAACGCCTCGTCGAAGCTGACCAGCGCGGCGTTGGCGCGAGTGGGCGCCTCGACCCTGCGTAGTCCGGTCACCCATGCGGAGTAACCACGCAGCGCTTTACCCAGCGGGGCGACCTTGCGCAACCGGCAGCACTCACCGGGGTTACGGGCGAACAGGTCTTTGCCCAGCAGCTTGTCCTGCTTGGCCACGGTGTGCTCAGGAGTGACGTTGAGAACCCGGACGTCGTAGACGGATTCGATGGCATCCCGGGTGCCGATGGTTTCGACGAAGTGATAGCCGGTGTCCAGAAAGATCACCGGTACGCCCGGGCGCACCTTGGCGGCCAGATCCACCAGCACTGCGTCGGCCATGTTGGAGGCCACCACGTAATTGCACGTCGCCCACCCGCGGGGTCCGTTGACACCGCCGAAGTTCTCATCGGTCCATCGCAAAAGGTCCGTCGCGCTGGCGCCTTCGAGTTCCGCCGCGCCACGGGCCGCTAGCTCACGCAGTCCGGCTTCGGTGGGCCTGGTCGCTTGATCGCTCATCGCAGGTCGCCCTCCTCAGCGCGAATTGCCCACTGCGCAAACCGTTCACCGTCGTTGCGGTGTTTGAGGAAGTTGCGTACTACCCGTTCGATATAGTCGCCCAGCTCGTCGCTGGTGACCTTGTGCTGGCGCAGTTTTCGGCCGAATGCGCTGTCCAGGCCGAGGCTGCCGCCCAGGTGCACCTGGAAGCCCTCTACGGAGCCACCATGACCATCGTCGACCATCTGACCTTTAAACCCTATGTCGGCGACTTGAATTCGCGCACACGAATTCGGGCATCCGTTGATGTTCACCGTGATCGGCACGTCAAGCTGAGAGTTGATGTCGTCGAGCCGACGCTCCAGCTCCGGCACCAAACCCTGTGCTTTGCCCCGGGTTTCAGCGAACGACAACTTGCAGAATTCGATCCCGGTGCACGCCATCAGGTTTCGGCGCCAATGCGACGGCCGCGACTGCAGCCCCAGCGCCTCCACGCCCGCGAGCAGATCGTCGAGCTTGTCGTCGGGCACGTCGAGGATGACCAGCTTCTGGTAAGGGGTGAATCGGATCCGGTCGGAACCGGCTTGTTCGGCCAGCTCGGCCACCGCCGAGAGAATGGTGCCGGAGACCCGCCCGGCGATCGGGGCAACCCCGACGGCGTTGAGCCCATTCTTGAGCCGCTGCACTCCGACGTGATCGATCGGATGCTTGACCGGCTCGGGGGCCGGGCCATCGATCAGGGGACGTTTGAGGTACTCGGTTTCGAGAACTTCCCTGAACTTCTCGATACCCCAGTCCTTGATCAAGAACTTCAGTCGCGCCTTGGACCGCAGCCGCCGGTAGCCGTAATCGCGGAATATCGACGTCACCGCCGCCCACACCTCGGGCACCTCGTTCAGCGGAACCCATGCGCCGACTCGCTGGGCCAGCATCGGGTTGGTGGACAGACCGCCGCCCACCCACAGGTCCAGGCCGGGCCCGTGCTCGGGATGGTTGAC
>DATIOT010000141.1:0-5809 GCA_035472875.1 Mycobacterium sp. | reverse complement strand
GTGGCGATGGTCATCGAACACGAGGTGCTCGTACACCTCATCGGTGATCACCAAAAGGTCGGCCGCCATGGCGATCTCAGCGACGGCCGCCAGCTCGGTCGCACTCAGCACCGCACCGGTTGGATTGTGCGGCGAGTTGATGATCAGCGCGCGGGTCCGAGGTGTCACCGCCCGCTGCAATGCGTCGGTGTCCAGAGCAAAGCCGCGGCCGTCGGGGACCAGCGGTACGGCCAGCCGGTGCGCGCCGGCCATCGCCACCACCGGCGAGTAGGAGTCATAAAACGGCTCGACCAGCAGGACTTCCGAGCCCGGCTCGACCAGCCCTATCACCGCCGCCGCGATGGCCTCGGTGGCCCCGACCGTCACCAGTACCTCGGTGTCGGGGTCGTACTCGACGCCAAAATGCCGCCGGCGCTGGGCGGCGATGGCCTGCCGCAGCGGCGCGATGCCTATCCCCGGCGGGTACTGGTTGGCACCCTCGGCGATCGCGTCTTGTGCTGCCTTCAGCAGTGCCGGGGGTCCGTCCTCGTCGGGAAAGCCCTGACCGAGGTTCACCGCGCCGATCCGTGCGGCCAGCGCCGACATTTCGGCGAACACCGTGGTCGCGTACGGCTGTAATCGCGACACCGTCATGGTGGTCGAGCCTAGCTTCAGCCCCCGTTTTAACTGCAGCGTCACGCTCGGCACCCAGGGTGACCGCGGCGTCACGTTCGGCCGTCGACCAGCTAAGACCGGCCCAACCAACAGGTTGGCCGGGTGCCCCTGTTAGGGTGCTGATAGAGGACCCGAAACCCCATTTTGCGAACAGGAAGTCGACATGTCCGAAGAAGCCTTCATCTACGAGGCCATCCGCACACCACGCGGCAAACAGCGCAACGGATCGTTGAACGAGGTCAAGCCCATCAACCTGGTCGTCGGCCTGGTCGACGAGCTGCGCAGGCGTTTCCCCGACCTCGACGAGAACCTGATCAGCGACGTGATCCTCGGGGTGGTTTCGCCGGTCGGCGACCAGGGCGGCGACATCGCGCGCACCGCCGTGCTGGCCGCCGGGCTGCCCGAGACCACCGGTGGCGTGCAGCTCAACCGGTTCTGCGCCTCGGGTCTGGAGGCCGTCAACACCGCGGCGCAGAAGGTGCGCTCCGGCTGGGACGACCTGGTGCTGGCCGGCGGTGTCGAGTCGATGAGCCGCGTCCCGATGGGCTCTGACGGCGGCGCCTGGGCGACCGATCCGGAGACCAACTACCAGATCGGTTTCGTGCCGCAGGGCATTGGCGCGGACCTGATCGCCACCACCGAAGGCTTCTCCCGCGAGGACGTCGACGCCTACGCGCTGCGCTCGCAGCAGAAGGCCGCCGAGGCGTGGTCGGGCGGCTACTTCGCGAAGTCGGTCGTGCCGGTGCGTGACCAGAACGGTTTGGTCATCCTCGACCACGACGAACACATGCGGCCCGACACCACGATGGAGGGCCTGGCCAAGCTGAAGACGGCGTTCGACGGCATCGGCGAGATGGGCGGCTTCGACGACGTGGCGTTGCAGAAGTACCACTGGGTCGAAAAGATCAACCACGTCCACACGGGTGGCAACAGCTCCGGCATCGTTGACGGCGCCGCGCTGGTGCTGGTCGGCTCCGAAGCTGCCGGCAAGTCGCAGGGGCTGACCCCGCGGGCGCGCATCGTGGCCACGGCCACCAGCGGCTCCGACCCGGTGATCATGCTCACCGGCCCGACCCCGGCCACGCGCAAGGTGCTCGACCGTGCCGGGCTGACGCTCGACGACATCGATCTTTTCGAGCTGAATGAGGCGTTCGCGTCGGTGGTGCTGAAGTTCCAGAAAGATCTCAACATCCCCGACGAGAAACTCAACGTCAACGGTGGCGCCATCGCGATGGGCCACCCGCTGGGCGCCACCGGCGCCATGATCACCGGCACCATGGTCGACGAGCTCGAACGGCGTAACGCGCGGCGCGCGCTGGTCACGTTGTGCATCGGCGGCGGTATGGGCGTCGCGACCATCATCGAGCGAGTCTGAGAGGCCTGAAAGACCATGGCAGAGAACACCATTCAGTGGGATAAGGACGCGGACGGTATCGTCACCCTGACGCTCGACGATCCCACCGGCTCGGCCAACGTGATGAACGAGCATTACGCCGAGTCCATGCACAACGCGGTTGAACGCCTTGTCGCAGAGAAGGATTCGATCACCGGCGTGGTCATCACCAGCGCGAAGAAGACCTTCTTCGCCGGCGGTGACCTGAAGGGCATGATCCAGCTCGGCCCGGAGAACGCCGGCGAGGCGTTCGACACCGTTGAGGCGGTCAAGCGTGATCTGCGCGCGCTGGAGACTCTTGGCAAGCCGGTGGTGGCGGCCATCAACGGTGCCGCGCTGGGCGGCGGCCTGGAGATCGCGCTCGCGTGTCACCACCGCATCGCCGCGGACGTCAAGGGCCTCGTGGTCGGCTTCCCCGAAGTGACCCTCGGCCTGCTCCCGGGCGGTGGCGGGGTGACCCGCACCGTGCGGATGTTCGGCATCCAGAACGCGTTCATGAACGTGCTGTCCCAGGGCACCCGGTTCAAGCCGGACAAGGCCAAGGAAATCGGCCTCGTTGACGAGCTCGTCGGCTCGGTCGAGGAGCTGGTGCCCGCGGCCAAGGCGTGGATCAAGGCCAACCCGGACTCGCACACCCAGCCATGGGATGCCAAGGGCTACAAGATGCCCGGCGGCACCCCGTCCAGCCCGGCGCTGGCCGGCATCCTGCCGTCGTTCCCGGCGCTGCTGAAAAAGCAGCTCAAGGGCGCGCCGATGCCGGCGCCGCGGGCCATCCTGGACGCCGCCGTCGAGGGTGCGCAGGTGGACTTCGACACCGCCAGCCGCATCGAGAGCCGCTACTTCACTTCTCTGGTCACCGGCCAGGTCGCCAAGAACATGATCCAGGCGTTCTTCTTCGACCTGCAGCACATCAACGGCGGCGGCTCGCGCCCGGAGGGGATCGGCAAGACCCCGATCAACAAGATCGGTGTGCTGGGCGCGGGCATGATGGGCGCCGGCATCGCCTACGTGTCGGCCAAGGCCGGATTCGACGTGGTGCTCAAGGATGTCAGCATCGAGGCCGCGCAGAAGGGCAAGGGCTACTCGGAAAAGCTCGAAGCCAAGGCGCTCCAACGCGGCAAGACCACCGAGGAGAAGAGCAAGGCGCTGCTCGACCGCATCACGCCGACGGCCGACGCCGCCGACTTCAAGGGCGTCGACTTCGTGATCGAGGCGGTATTCGAGAACCAGGACGTCAAGCACAAGGTGTTCCAGGAGATCGAGGACGTCGTCGAACCCAACGCGCTGCTCGGGTCGAACACCTCGACGCTGCCGATCACCGGTCTGGCGACCGGCGTGAAGCGGCAGGACGACTTCATCGGGATCCACTTCTTCTCGCCGGTCGACAAGATGCCGCTGGTCGAAATCATCAAGGGCGAGAAGACTTCTGACCAGGCGCTCGCCCGCGTGTTCGACTACACGCTGGCCATCGGCAAGACCCCGATCGTCGTCAACGACAGCCGCGGCTTCTTTACCAGCCGCGTCATCGGCACGTTCGTGAACGAGGCGCTCGCGATGCTCGGCGAGGGCGTGGAGCCCGCCAGCGTAGAGCACGCCGGTTCGCAGGCCGGCTACCCGGCGCCGCCGCTGCAGCTGTCCGACGAGCTCAACCTGGAGCTGATGCACAAGATCGCGCTGGCCAGCCGCAAGGGTGTCGAGGACGCCGGCGGCACCTACGAGCCGCACCCGGCGGAGGCCGTTGTCGAGAAGATGATCGAGATCGGCCGGCCGAGCCGGTTGAAGGGCGCGGGCTTCTATGAGTACGTCGACGGCAAGCGCACCCGCCTGTGGCCGGGTCTGCGGGATACGTTCAACTCCGGCAGTTCGCAGCCCCCGCTGCAGGACATGATCGACCGGATGCTGTTCGCCGAAGCGCTGGAAACCCAGAAGTGCCTCGACGAGAACGTGCTGACGTCGACGGCCGACGCCAACATCGGGTCGATCATGGGCATCGGGTTCCCGCCGTACACCGGTGGTAGCGCGCAGTTCATCGTCGGCTACCAAGGCCCGGGCGGTACGGGTCAGGAAGCCTTCGTGGCCCGGGCGCGTGAGCTGGCGGCCAAGTACGGCGACCGCTTCCTGCCACCGGACTCGCTGACCTAAGCGGCGCGCTGCAGCACATAGCAGTGCGCCGCGAATCGGTTGCGAACAAACGCGACCGGTGTGTATCGGTTCGCCAGCCCGTTAGCAAACGCGAGTGGTTCTTCTGCTGCCGACAGCACCGTCCATGCGGGCGTGAATCGGCGCTTGACCTCCGCCTCGTCGAGCCCCAGAAATCCAATCGGGCCACCGGGCTTTGCGGCGACGATCAACAGCCGCGCGCCGGGGGCCGCGGCCGCGGCGATCTCCTGGACGTAAAGGTCACGGTCGTCGTCACTCATGCCGTGTAGGCAGCCGTTGTCCACGATCAACTGAAACTTTGTATCGATCCCGGCTCGACTTAGATGTGTGACGTCAGCATGCATGAAGTCGATCGGCACGCCGGCAGCACGAGCCTTTGCGCGGGCCTTGTCGAGCGCCTTCGGGACGAAGTCAACCCCGGTGACATGCCAACCGTGCTGCGCCAGTAAACCGACGAGTCTCCGGTGCCGCAGCCAACGTCCAGCGCCGCTTCTGGCGGCAATGCGGGTGTGTCAGCAGTTCCCTCAATCAGCTCCCGCAGTGTTTTCGTATGCGCATGACCATCCCACGGGGTGAAGCCGAGACCGTAAAAGACCCGGAACAGGGTTTGTCGAGAAGCCATGGCTTCACGGTATGCCTGGATCGTCGCTGACTAAAGCGCCGCGGCAATTCGGCGCCATTGCTCGCGGGGGAAGGCCCTCGGGTCGGCCGTCAGCACCTGGACGCAGACATGGTCGGCGCCGGCCGAGCGATGCTCGCCGATCCTCCGCATGATCGCTTCTTCGTCGCCCCACGCAATGATCGCGTCGAAGAGGCGATCGCTCACGCGTGCCAGATCGTCTTCGGAAAAGCCAATACGCAGGAGATTGTTGGCGTAGTTCGGAAACGCCAAATACGCGCTCAGCCAATCGGTTCCGATGCTGCGCGCCTCGTCGGCGTCGTCACACATGATTACGGTCTGCTCCGGCAGCAACAACGGGCCCTCGCCCAAAGTGGAGCGGGCAGAAGCGGTGTGCTCGGGCGTGAAAAGGTAAGGGTGAGCTCCCCGGGTGCGGCTCGCGGACAACGCCAGCATCTTCGGACCTAGTGCGGCAAGGACCCGCCGCTCGGTGGGCACGGGCCACTGCGCGGCATCCAACCCATCCAGGAATGACGCCGTCGCCGCCAGCGGTTTGCGGTATCGCCCGGGCTGGCCGGCGTCGATCAGCGGCGCGTGGCTGACTCCGATCCCCAGCAGGAAGCGGTCCCCGTGCTCAGCGGTCAGCTCCGCATAGGATTCACCGACATCCCCGGCCGAGTGCATCCAGAGATTCAAAATCCCCGTGGCGATCACTGTCCGCTTGGTTGCGGCAAGCAGGCGACCCACCGCGTCGAACACCGGCCCGCCCACGTCTGGAACCCACAGCGCGGTAAAGCCCAGGTCATCCAATTCCGCTGCTGCCTCGGCGGATTCGGATGGGTCGCCGTAGCGCAGTTGACTGCGCCATACCCCTACACCGGAGAGCTCCATCGGTCATCAATCCTCACGTGGCACTTCAAGGGCCATGCTGCCAAACTCCAGCTCCCTCGTAGTCTTTGTACTGCATCGAGTCGTAGAGCCGC
>DATIOT010000140.1:0-11625 GCA_035472875.1 Mycobacterium sp. | reverse complement strand
GCCACACTTGACCGGCCCAGCTGGCTGCCGTCGTCGGCATGGCCGTGGCCGACATACGCACTGACTCAAGACCAGGGCCGCATCGCGATCACAGACGCCGGACACGGGCCGACGTTGTTGTTTGTTCACGTCGGCAGCTGGAGCTTTGTCTGGCGTGACGTATTGCTGCGTCTGCAGAACGATTTTCGGTGTGTCACGGTCGACGCGCCCGGTTGCGGGCTCAGCGACCGGCTGGCCACCCCGACACTCGCCCAAGCGGGCAACGCAGTTACCGCGGTTATCGATGCGCTGCAGTTGCGGGACGTCACTCTGGTCGCTCATGATCTGGGCGGCCCGGCCGGATTCCTGGCTGCGGCACGCCGCGCCGACCGGATCGCGGCTCTGGCTGCGGTCAACTGCTTTGCATGGAAGCCCACGGGCCCAGCGTTTCGGGGCATGCTTGCCGCGATGGGTAGTGCGCCTGTCCGGGAACTGGACGCTGCCACCGACGTGCTTTCCCGCGTGACGTCGACGAGTTTCGGTGTCGGGCGGCGGTTGAGCCGCAGCGACCGCGCGGTCTTTCGGGCGGGGATCGACGTGTCGGCGCGTCGGGCCTGGCACACTTATTTCCGGGATGCGCGCGGCGCTGACGCCCTCTACGCCGAAGTCGACGACGCGTTACGGGGAACCCTGGCAAACCGGCCACTGCTGACGATCTTCGGCCAGTTAAACGATCCGCTGCGGTTTCAGCCGCGGTGGAAAGCGTTGTTTCCGGCGGCACACCAACTGAAGGTTCGCCGCGGTAACCACTTTCCGATGTGCGACGACCCAGACTTGGTGGCCGGTGCACTGACGTCTTTTGTGCGGCGGCCAAGCTCCTAGCGGGACCGCAGTGCGGTGAGCCTTTCGTAAACGGCGCGTCACATGCAAAGCTGCTGGGCATGGTCCTCGCGATTGCCCGCCCCAAGCTCGAAGGAAACATAGCGGTTGGGGAGGACCGCCAAATAGGCTTTGCTGAGTTCGGCGAGCCGCAGGGGCGCGCGGTGTTCTGGCTGCACGGAACTCCCGGCGCCCGGCGGCAGATCCCGACCGAGGCCCGGGTCTACGCCGAAACCCACGACATCCGGCTGATCGGCATCGACCGACCCGGCATCGGCTCCTCGACACCGCATCAGTACGGGAGCATCGCCGCATTCGCCGACGACCTGCGCACCATCGCGGACACGCTCGGGATCGACAAGATGGCCGTCGTCGGCCTGTCCGGTGGTGGTCCGTACACCCTTGCCTGCGCTGCGGCCTTGCCCGACCGGGTGGTGGACATTGGTGTGCTCGGCGGCGTCGCTCCAACGCGCGGACCGGACGCGATCAGTGGCGGTGCGATGAACCTCGGTTTGCGGGTTGCGCCGCTGCTGAGGTTCGCAGGTAACCCGCTGCGGCTGGGCGCGAGCTTGCTGATCCAGGCGGCCCGGCCGGTCGCATCGCCTGCACTGGACTTGTACGGCTTGCTTTCACCTCAAGCCGACCGCCATCTGCTGGCCCGCCCCGAATTCAAGGCGATGTTTCTCGACGACCTGCTCAATGGCAGCCGCAAGCAGCTGGCCGCGCCGTTCAACGACATCATCCTGTTCGCCCGCGACTGGGGATTCTCGCTTGACGAGGTGAAAGTCCCGGTCCGCTGGTGGCACGGCGACCACGACCACATCATTCCGTTCTCGCACGGCGAGCACGTCGTCTCCCGGCTGCCCGACGCCGAGCTTTTGCACTTGCCGGAAGAAAGTCATCTGGCCGGGCTGGGCCGCGGCGAGGAGATCCTGTCCACCTTGATGAAGATCTGGGACGAGCAGGCCTGACCCGCGGTCATCGATCAGCCTCCGGGTAACCTGCTCTCGTGCTGCTGGCATCGCTGAACCCCTCGGCTGTTACCACCACCGATATCGCGGACGCCGTCAGGATCGACGGCGTCGCGCTGAGCCGCAGCGACTTGGTCGGCGCCGCAACTTCGGTGGCCGAACGCGTCGCCGGTGCGGACCGGGTTGCGGTCCTGGCCAAGCCGACCGGGTCAACGGTGCTGGCGATCACCGGCTGCCTGATCGCCGGCGTGCCCTTCGTCCCGGTGCCCTCCGATGTCGGTGTGGCCGAGCGGCGGCACATGCTCACCGACTCCGGGGTGCAGGCCTGGCTGGGCCCGGAGCCCGACGAACTAGAAGGACTGCCGCACATCCCGGTGCGACTGCACGCCCGCTCCTGGCACCGCTATCCCGAGCCGACGCCCGAGGCCACCGCGATGGTCATCTACACCTCGGGCACCACCGGCCTGCCCAAGGGCGTGGTGCTGAGCCGGCAAGCGATCGCCGCCGACCTAGACGCGCTGGCGCAGGCATGGCAGTGGACGGCCGACGACGTTCTGGTGCATGGATTGCCGCTGTTTCATGTGCACGGGCTGGTGCTGGGCTTGCTCGGGTCACTACGGATCGGAAATCGCTTCCTGCACACCGGAAGACCGACACCGGCCGGTTATGCCCAGGCCTGTTCTGAAGCCGGCGGCACGCTGTATTTCGGGGTTCCTACGGTGTGGTCGCGGGTGGTGGCGGATGAGTCGGTGGCCGAGGCACTAAGGCCAGCGCGGCTACTGGTGTCCGGGAGCGCCCCACTGCCGGTGCCGGTGTTCGACCGGCTCGCCGAGCTCACCGGGCACCGGCCCATCGAACGGTACGGCGCCTCGGAATCGCTGATCACAATCTCCACGCGCGCGGACGGCGAACGGCGTGCGGGCTGGGTGGGCCTGCCGGTCGCCGGCGTTGAGACCAGGCTGTTCGATGACAACGGCAGCCCGGTGCCGCACGATGGGGAGACCGTTGGCAAGCTTCAGGTTCGGGGCCCGATGATGTTCGACGGCTACCTGAACCGGCCGGAGGCCACCGCCGAGGCTTTCGACGCCGATGGCTGGTATCGCACCGGTGACGTCGCGGTCGTCGACAGCGATGGCATGCACCGCATTGTGGGCCGTGAGTCGGTCGACTTGATCAAATCGGGTGGACACCGCGTCGGCGCAGGCGAAATCGAAACGTCGTTACTCGGGCATCCGGGCGTGCAGGAGGCGGCCGTCGTCGGCCTGCCCGACGAGGACCTGGGCCAACGAATTGTCGCATTCGTCGTCGGCTCGTCCGAACTAAAGTCCGATGAACTGATTAACTACGTCGCCCAAGAGCTTTCCGTACACAAACGGCCGCGTGAGGTGCGCATTGTGGACGCGCTGCCACGCAACGCGATGGGCAAGGTCCTCAAGAAGCAGCTGTTGACCGAGGGCTGACCTCCGCGCTTCGCGACACGCAGGATGTTGCCAGGTTTCCTGTCGGGCGAGACCGCGAAGCTTCACCTACCGTCGTAGAGGTGTGTAGGCGCAACCGACGACTGGGCGGCCGTCGTGGGTGAGTCGAATCGCCCAGGCGGCGCTACTGCGACGGTTGTGGCCGGCCCTGGGTCCACACCCATGAGGCGGGTGGCGGCCGCGTGTCTCGTCGGCTCGGCAATCGAGTTCTACGACTTCCTCATCTACGGCACCGCGGCAGCGCTGGTGTTTCCCACGGTGTTCTTCCCCCACCTCAACCCTGGCGTGGCCACGATCGCCTCGATGGGGACATTTGGCGCAGCGTTTCTGTCCCGGCCAGTCGGCGCGGCCGTGTTCGGGTACTTCGGGGACCACCTGGGTCGCAAAAAGACGTTGGTCGCCACGCTGCTGATCATGGCGATGTCGACCGTGACCGTGGGCTTGGTTCCCAGCACTTCGGCAATTGGTATCGCAGCGCCACTGATCCTGGTCGCCCTACGGCTGCTGCAAGGGTTCGCCGTCGGCGGCCATTGGGCTGGGTCGGCGCTGCTGAGCGCAGAATATGCGCCGGCCGCCAAACGCGGCCGGTATGGCATGTTCACCCTGCTCGGCGGCGGCACCGCGTTGGTACTGAACAGCTTGACCTTTCTCGGCGTGAACTGCACCATCGGCGAAAACAGCTCCGCCTTTATGCAGTGGGGATGGCGGCTACCGTTCCTGATCAGCGCGGCGCTGATCGTCATCGCCTTATACGTATGGCTCAAGATCGACGAAACTCCGGTGTTCGCCGAGGAAAAAGCCCGCGACTTGGTGCCCAAAGCGCCGCTCAGAGAGGTGCTGCACCTGCAGCGCCGGGAGATCGTCCTGGCCGCAGGCAGCATCCTCGGCTCTTTGGGCTTCATCTACATGTCCGGCACCTATCTGACCACCTACGCCCACTCCCACCTGGGGTATTCCCGCACCGTCATCTTGTCCGTCGGTGTGCTGGGTGGGCTGGCGAGCATCGCGTTCGTCGCGCTCTCCGCCACTCTGTGCGATCGGGTCGGGCGCCGCCGGATGATGCTGGTGGGGTGGGCAGGGTGCCTACCGTGGTCGTTTGTCGTGCTCCCGCTGATGGATACCGGCCAACCAATTTTGTATGCAGTGGCTATCGTCGGCATGCACGCCATCGCCGCGATTGGCTCCGGACCTACTGCAGCCTTCATCCCTGAGCTGTTCGCCACCCGTTACCGCTACAGCGGATCGGCACTGGCGGTGAACTTCGCCGGCGTCATCGGTGGCGCCTTGCCGCCGCTGATCGCCGGAACATTGGCGGCAACCTACGGCAGTTGGGCGATCGGTCTCATGCTGGCCACCCTTGCGTTGGCCAGCCTGGTATGCACCTACCTACTTCCGGAAACCAACGGAACAGCGCTTCGAACCACGCAAGGTGCACACGTCGGTCACGGGCCGGTTGAGCTCGAGCTCCCCGGCGGCGGCCGGTAGCTCAGTTGGCGTGCAGATCCTCGTTGAGCGTTATGCCCTGACCGTCGCGGGCCACCACCTCGACAGCCCCGGTGACCGAATTGCGCCGGAACAGTAGGTTATTGGCACCGGAGAGGTCACGAGCCTTGACCGATCTTCCGCCCGGCGTGGTGACCTTGGTGCCCGCGGTGACGTACAGGCCGGCTTCGACGACGCAGTCGTCGCCCAGTGAGATACCCAGGCCCGCGTTGGCACCGAGCAGACACCGTTTGCCTATCGAAATGACTTGCGTTCCACCGCCGGACAACGTGCCCATGATCGACGCTCCGCCGCCGATGTCGGACCCGTCGCCCACCACCACGCCGGCCGAGATGCGGCCCTCGACCATCGACGCGCCCAGCGTGCCGGCGTTGTAGTTGACGAAGCCCTCGTGCATCACCGTGGTGCCCGGCGCCAGGTGGGCGCCCAGCCGTACCCGGTCGGCGTCGGCGATGCGCACCCCGGTGGGGATGACGTAGTCGACCATCCGGGGGAACTTGTCGACGCCGTATACAGTCACCTGTCCTTTGCGGCGCAGCCGTGCCCGTACCGCCTCGAAACCGTCGATTGCGCACGGTCCGTGATTAGTCCACACCACATTGGTCAATACCCCGAACAAGCCGCCGGCGTTCAGCCCGTGCGGCGCCACCAGCCGGTGCGACAGTAGGTGTAGCCGCAGGTAGGCGTCGTAAGCGTCGGCGGCGACATCGTCCAGGGAGCCGATGACTGTACGCACGGCGATGGTCTCGGTGCGGCGGTCGTCGTCGCGGCCGACCAGCGCCGCCAGTTCCGGGGGAACATCGGAGAGTGCCAGTCGCGACGTGGCACTGGTGCCCGATTCGGTCAGTTCCGGTGCGGGAAACCAAGTGTCGAGGATCGATCCGTCGGAAGCGAGGGTCGCCAACCCGATGCCTGCAGCTCCAGTCACGGCGGTCAGGTTACTTCCCCCGCCGAGCAGACGCAGAATCGCATCCCGAAGCCGGCCGGAGTGCGATTCCATGTCTGCTCGGCCAAGAGGAGAACCACTACCCTTGGTGGCGTGCTGGACTTGCGTGGGGATCCGATCGAGCTGACCGCGGCGCTGGTCGACATCCCCAGCGAATCCAGGGACGAAGCCCGCATCGCCGACGAGGTAGAGACCGCGCTGCGCGCTCAGACGTCCGGCTTCGAGATCATTCGCAATGGCAACGCCGTATTGGCGCGTACCCACCGGCACCGGTCGTCGCGGGTGCTGTTGGCCGGCCATCTGGACACCGTGCCGGTGGCCGGAAACCTGCCCAGCCGTCGCTCAACGGATCCAGAAGGCGACGTCCTGCACGGCTGCGGCACAGCGGATATGAAATCCGGCGACGCGGTCTTTCTTCATCTGGCCGCCACGGTGGCCGAACCGGTACACGACCTGACACTGGTGTTCTACGACTGCGAGGAAATCGATTCGGCGGCAAACGGTTTGGGCCGCATCCAGCGCGAGCTGCCGGACTGGTTATCCGCCGACGTGGCCATCCTGGGCGAGCCCACCGCGGGCTACATCGAAGCCGGCTGCCAGGGCACCCTGCGCGTGGTGATCAGCGCGACGGGAACACGCGCGCATTCGGCACGTGCCTGGTTGGGCGACAACGCAATCCACAAACTGGGCGCCGTTCTGGATCGGCTGGCTGGATACACCGCACGCACCGTCGACATCGACGGTTGTGCCTATCGCGAGGGGCTGTCGGCCGTGCGGGTCGACGGCGGCGTGGCCGGCAACGTGATTCCCGACGCTGCCTCGGTGACGGTCAACTACCGCTTTGCCCCTGACCGATCGGTGGCCACGGCGCTGCAACACGTGCATGACGCGTTCGACGGGCTTGACGTGCAGATCGAGCAGACCGACGCCGCCCCGGGCGCGCTGCCAGGCCTGTCGCAACCAGCTGCCAAGGCCCTGGTCGACGCTGCCGGTGGGCTGGTCAGGGCGAAATACGGTTGGACGGACGTGTCCCGGTTCGCTGCCCTGGGCATACCGGCGGTCAATTTCGGGCCGGGTGACCCCAACCTGGCGCACCGGCGCGACGAACGGGTGTCGGTCGCTGCGATCACCGCTACCGTGGAGATGCTGCGGCCCTACTTGGCCGGCTGAGGATCAGCCCTGGGCGGATCAGGGGGTCCGGCCGCCGCACCGCTGCGCCTGGTCGGCGGCATCGGCGGCCGCCGCGCGCATCCCGACCGCAGTCAGGTCGTCCGACACCGCCCGCAGTGCCGCGGCGTCACCGGTCGCCAACGCCCGCGCATGGGCGAGGGCGATCCCGCCTACCACGCAGTCGATCTCGCTGCACAGTCGGGCCAGCGGCTCCGCCGCACGGATGTCCCCGAGCCGGACGGCCTCGTACCAGGCGTATAGCGCCACCGCCGACTGCCCGCCGCGTTCGGCCATTCGAGCGGCGTCGCGGGCGGCGGCCACCGCGCCGTGCGAATCGCGTACCAAGGCCAGCCGCCATGCCCGTGCCACGCCGAGCTCTGGGGTGAACAGCGCCGACTTGGTCCCGTGCCGAGATTCCGCTCTGCTCAACGCTTTTGCCGCGGCAGCGGTGTCTCCCTGCTGAGCCAGTGCGGTGGCCAGCAGCGTCAGCGACAGCGGACCCCACGAGTAGCCAGTGCGTTCCAAAGTGGCGGCGGCGGGGCCGAGCAGCGCCGCCGCTTGGCCGAATTCGCCGTCGGCGATCAAGACATGCGCCATGAGCACCTCGCCGATGGCGCGGCCCGGCTGCTGCAGTTCGGCAAAATCGGTGAACTGCTGCGCGAGTTCGGCCGCCGCACCCAGCCGACCCGCCATCAACAGAGCGGTGGTTTGGCCTAGACCGATCGTGAAGCGCAGCAGCCCGGGATGCTCGGCGGCTAGGGCGCGCTGCGCCAGCGGCTCCACGTCGTCGAATCGGCCCTGCCGCGCCGAACACAGAGCGGCCGCGCTGGCCGCCCAGGCCACCGCCCGGTCATCAGCCAATGGTGACGTCAGCACCTCGCGGGCGATTTTGACGGCGTGCCCGACATTGCCCGCGTTCATCGCGAAGGTGGCGCTCAGCGCGTCGAGAGTGATGCGTGGACTCGCATCCGTGACCCGATTGCGGATTGTCCGCAGGAACGCGGTAGCTCGCTCCGGCTCGCTGAGCATCCAGAACTGGTTGGCCGCTCGTAGCAGTGTCCAGTCCATGAGCGCTGGTTCGGCCAACGCGGCCGAGTCGACGGCGGCCAGCACCGCGTCGGCTTCGCGGCCACGGCCCTGCCACGCCAAGGCATGTGCCAGCGACAACCGCGCCGCCAAGCCGCCGGATCGCTCCAGCGCCGAGCGGGCCAGTCGTTCGCCGAGTGCGAGGTCGCCTAGCCGCAACGCCTGCTGCGCGGCGGCGACGACTTCGGCGACCCGCTGGGGGACGTCGCTGTCCAGCGCCAGAGACGCGAGCCGCAGCCGGTCGCTGAGGTGGTCCGAGGGATGCTGCGACAGCAGCTCGACAAGCTCGGTGCGCCGTCGTCGCGCATCTTCGGCACCGAGCGCGGCACGCGCTCGTTCGGCGAACAGCGGGTGTGCTGTGTACACGACCGGGTCGTCTGAGACTCCGCCGCGTACCCGGGTTTCCGCGGCGCCGAATTCCTCTGCCTGGGTTACCGCGCCGTCGCCGGCGAGGATGGCGAGATCCGCGAGCGACAGCGGCTCCTCGACGGCGAGATAGTCCAACACCGAACGCGCCGCGGCAGGTAACTCGGCAATGAATGCGTCCACCTCTGCGGGAGTGGTTGTCCCGCCGGGCGGCTCGATGTCGAGCCGATTCAGCAGACCGTCGGTCCACAGCGCTGCGATGGCCTCAGGCGCGGCCTCGGCGCGGGCGGTGACAATCATCCGGGCGGTACCGGCCAGCGCTATTTGGTACACCAGCGTGGCCGACAGGATGTCCAGGTCGTGGGCATCATCGACGACGAGCAGCAGGTCGCCCTGCCGGTCGTGACGGCTCAGCGATGCCCGCGCCGCCCGCAACAGCGCAGCCGGCTTCCCGATGTCGGCCCCGAAACTAGAAAGGTCCACCAGATGGCTGAAGGCCCCGAACGGCACCACCCGCTCGGTCGATGTGCCGGTGACCCAGCGGGTTACCGTGGTCGGGCGCCGGCGGACGAACTGTTCGGCGGCCAATCGGGCCAACGTGGATTTGCCACAGCCGTCCGGTCCAAGTACGACGGCCCCGGGCCGCGCCGCGTCATCCAGGGTAGCGTCCAGCTGCTCCAAGACGGCCGCGTGTTGAGGGACGTTCCATCGAATCGCCACTGCCGGATTTTATTGCGCGCGGTGGCCCGCGAGCATCTAGGCCATGCGGTAGCCCCGTGAGTACGCGGTACGGCGGGCTTGGTCTACCTTTGGCGTGTATGGCCCCGGAACGCGATTCGTCGACCGAATGGGCGGTGTGCGTGTACTGCGCGTCCGGCCCGACGCATCGCGAATTGCTTGAGCTGGCCATCGAACTCGGCGAGGCGATAGCCGACCGCGGCTGGACCTTGGTGTGGGGCGGCGGCCACGTCTCGGCGATGGGTGCGTTGGCGAGCGCGGCGCGGGCACGCGGTGGTCGGACCATCGGGGTAATCCCCCAACAGTTGATGCGCCGCGAGCTTGCCGACACCAATGCCGACGAGCTGATCGTCACCGAGACGGTGCGCGACCGTAAGCAGATCATGGAGGACCGCTCCGATGCGTTCATCGTGCTGCCGGGCGGTGTCGGCACGCTCGACGAGCTGTTCGAGGCATGGACCACCGGCTACCTCGGTATGCACCACAAGCCCGTGGTGATGCTGGACCCGTGGGGGCACTACGAAGGCCTGTGGATCTGGTTGAACGGATTGCTCGACAACGGGTACATCTCGCAGGTCGCGATGGACCGGCTCGTGCTGGTCGATAAGGTGGGTGCCGCAGTAGAGGCGTGCGCCCCCGCTTGACGTCGGCGGGCTTAGTCACCGGGCGAGTGCCGAGGGGAATCGAGGGATCACGTGTCCGATCACGACGGCGGAACGCGCACAGCGGTCGGTCTGACCGATATCGCATCTCGGGCGCCGGGCGTGCTGGCCGACATGCCGGTGATCGTGCGCGGCGTGCTGACCGGGTTGCTGGCCCGACCGAACTCCAAGAAGTCGATCGGCACGGTGTTCCAGGAGCGGGCCGCTCGCTACGGTGACCGGGTCTTCATCAGATTCGGCGAGCAGCAACTGACCTATCGCGATGCCAACGCGGCCGCCAACCGCTACGCCGCCGTGCTGGCCGCGCGCGGTGTCGGCCAGGGCGATGTCGTCGCGATCATGCTGCGCAACTCGCCCAACGCGGTGCTGGCGATGCTTGCCACGGTCAAGTGCGGCGCCATCGCCGGCATGCTCAACTACCACCAGCGCGGCGAGGTGCTGGCGCACAGCCTGAGCCTGCTGGACGCCAAGGTGTTGATCGCGGAGACCGACCTGGTCAGCGCTGTTACCGAATGCGACGCCCCGGGAACCACCGAGACGCTGACAATCGAAGACCTGGAGCGATTCGGGGTGAGCGCTCCGGCCACCAACCCGGCGTCGGCATCGGCGGTGTTGGCCAAAGACACCGCGTTCTACATCTTCACCTCGGGCACCACCGGATTCCCCAAGGCCAGCGTGATGACCCATCGACGGTGGCTGGCCGCGCTGGCCGCGTTCGGCGGGCTGGGGTTGCGGCTGAAGGGCTCCGACACCCTGTACAGCTGCCTCCCGCTGTACCACAACAACGCGTTGACAGTAGCGCTGTCGTCGGTGATCAATTCCGGGGCGACACTCGCGCTGGGCAAGTCGTTTTCGGCGTCGCGGTTCTGGGACGAGGTGATTGCCAGCCGGGCCACGGCGTTCATCTACATCGGCGAGATCTGCCGCTATCTGCTCAACCAGCCGCCCAAGCCCACCGACCGCGCGCACAAGGTGCGCCTGATCGCCGGCAACGGGCTGCGGCCGGAGATCTGGAATGAGTTCACGAAACGATTCGGCATCGCGCGGGTGTGTGAGTTCTACGCATCCAGCGAAGGAAATACCGCTTTCATCAACATCTTCAATGTGCCTCAGACCACCGGTATCGCGCCGATGCCGTTGGCCTACGTGGAATACGACCCCGACACCGGCGCCCCGCTGCGTGACGAAAACGGGCGGGTGCGCCGGGTGCCCGCCGGTGAGCCCGGCCTGTTGATCAGCCCGGTCAACCGGCTGCAGCCCTTCGACGGCTACACCGACAAAGCATCGAGCGAAAAGAAGTTGGTGCGCAACGCTTTCCGTGAGGGCGACTGCTGGTTCAATTCGGGCGACGTGATGAGCCCGCAGGGCATGGGTCATGCCGCGTTCGTCGACCGGCTCGGCGACACCTTCCGGTGGAAGGGCGAGAACGTCGCCACCACACAGGTCGAAGCGGCGCTGGGGTCCGAAGGGTCGGTCGAGGACTGCACAGTCTTCGGCGTCGAGATTCCGCGCACCGGAGGCCGCGCCGGGATGGCCGCGGTCAAGCTGCGCGATGGCGCCGAGTTCGACGGCAAGTCTCTGGCCCACGCGGTCTATGGCCAGCTACCTGTCTACGCGCTGCCGCTGTTCGTCCGAGTGGTCCCGGCCCTGGAGCAGACCACGACGTTCAAGAGCCGCAAGGTCCAGTTGCGCGAACAGGCCTATGGCCCCGACGTGAAGGACCCGCTGTACGTGCTGGCCGGCCGCGACGAGGGCTATGTGTCCTACTACGACGAATACCCCGACGAGGTCGCGGCCGGTAAACGACCGCAGGGCTGAGGCCCCGGCGGGGACCAGGCACCATAGAT
>DATIOT010000139.1:0-2272 GCA_035472875.1 Mycobacterium sp. | reverse complement strand
ACTCGACGATCTGCATGCCGTCGACGATCTAACCCCGCGATTGCTCGCTCCCCCCACCGAGACCACTGTGGTCCTGGACAGGGTGGCCATCAAACCCCGCACCGGCGGGGAGCCCTTCCGCCGCTCGGAAGTCACCGACGTCATCAGTGCTGTCCGCCGCGGCGGGCAGCACCGCAAACAGCCGACCAGTGCGGCCAAGGGCCGCCTGCTGATCTCGGCAATGGCCGCGGGCGCGGCGGCTGCGGCGGCCCACACGGCGACCAGCCATGCCGATACTCCCAAGACCGAGGGTGTGCTGACCGCCAATGCGTCGGCGCTCACCGGCGGTGCGGGCAGCAACACAACCCGCGGCGCTCAGGTGATCGCGGTCCAGCCCGCGGCGAATGCTGCGGTGCACAACGAGGAACTCGCCAGGGGGGTGGCGTTCGCCAATGATCGCGCTCAACGCGAGGCGCGATTGCAACAGCCGATCTACGTCATGCCCACGAAGGGGATATTCACCTCAAACTTTGGCTACCGCTGGGGCGTGCTGCACGCCGGTATCGACCTCGCCAATTCGATTGGAACGCCGATCTTCGCGGTGTCCGACGGTGTGGTCATCGACGCCGGCCCGACCGCCGGCTATGGAATGTGGGTCAAGTTGCGCCATGCCGATGGAACCGTCACACTCTACGGCCACGTCAACACCACGCTGGTCAGCGTCGGCGAGCGAGTGATGGCCGGTGACCAGATAGCGACCATGGGCAACCGGGGCAATTCCACCGGTCCGCATCTGCACTTCGAGGTACTGCTGGGCGGGACCGAAAGAATCGACCCCGTGCCGTGGCTGGCCAAGCGGGGCCTCAACGTGGGTAACTACGCTGGTTGAGGTGACCGCGCCGAAAGACCCCGCTCCCCCCGCACAACCGCCTGAACAGCCTGCCTCACCATCGGAAACACGGACGCGGATCATCCGGCGTGCACCGACCGGACCGATCCCCACGATCCCTGAGTCCCCGACCACTCACATTCCGCGGCAACCTGCGCTGGACCAAGGCGCCCCTGGCGCGGGCCGGCGCGGAGGTTTTGCAGGGCTGCCGACCGATGAGCCGAGCAACCGGACGGCCGTCGCCGGCTGCGCCGTCAGCATCGTCAGCGGGTGGGCCACGTCGGTGGTGGCCACCGATTTGATCGCTGGCTGGTGGAAGACCGACCGCCTGTTCTGCATCGCTGTCGCGTTTCTCGCCCTGGTGTTTGCGACAACCACCATTTCCGGCGTGATCCTGCTGCTGCAGCGTCGCTCTCTTGGGCGCTACCTCATCGTTGCCGGCGCGGTGGTCGCGGTGCTGACCTACGGCGGCGTGTTCGTCGCGGGCGCACGCGTCGCGTGGATCGTGCACGCTCTCCCACTGCTGCCGATCGCCAGCGCGGTGCTGGTGATGCATCCACGAACCAGACGCTGGCTGGAAGGATGACCAGCGCTCGGCGCCCTAAAGCTTGCTGACCGGGGCGTGGTTGTGCATCAGCTTTACCCGTCCTGAGCTGCCGAAGTCGATCAGCGACATTGCCGATTCGCCGACGCCAGAGACTTCCTCAACCCGTCCCAGCCCGTACTTGTCGTGAGTCACCCGATCACCGGGCTGCAGTACCAGCAGCGGGCGTTTGCCCACCCCCGAGCGGGTCGGTGCCGCGCGTGGTGTACCGAACCGGCCGGCGCCGCTCACCGGCGCACTGAACGATGGGGCGGGTGCACTGCGTCGCCAGTCGATGAGCTCCTGCGGGATCTCGCGCAGGAACCGGGATTCCGGGTTGAGCATTGGCTGTCCCCATGAGGACCGGACGATGGCCCTGCTCACGTACAGCCGCTGACGGGCCCGGGTGATGCCGACGTACGCCAGCCGTCGCTCCTCCGAGAGTTCGGTGGGATCGTCCAGCGCCCGCATGTGCGGGAACATCCCGTCCTCCCAGCCCGTGACAAACACCACCGGAAACTCCAAACCCTTCGCAGTATGCAACGTCATCAGCGTGACCACGCCGGCACCGTGCTCGGGGATCTCGTCGGAGTCGGCGACCAGCGACACCCTCTCCAGAAACGCGGCCAGCACACCGGTGTCCGGCACGTCTTCGTCATCTGGGGTCTGCAAGGATTCGTCGAGGGCGGCGGCTTCGCCGATTTCAAGGGCCTCGTCGGTGCTGAATTCGTGTGCGACGCTGACGAGTTCGTTGAGGTTGTCCAGCCGGGCCAATTCCTGTGGATCGGTGGAGGACTCCAGCTCTCTGCGGTATCCGGTGC
>DATIOT010000138.1:0-3362 GCA_035472875.1 Mycobacterium sp. | reverse complement strand
CATCGAAGTGACCAAGGCGATCCAGGAGGTCAAGCGCGCGCTGATGTTCACGCGCTGAGGTCCGTCACACATTGGCGACCCGTCTCGTCTGACGGGTATGACACCGAAAACTCGCATCGAGCCCCTACCCCCGAAGCGCGCGGGCGTGTTGACCCGCGCCATGTACCGGATCGCCAAGCGGCGCTACGGCCAAGTCCCCGAACCGTTCGCCGTCGCGGCGCATCATCGGAAGTTGATGGTCGCCGGTGCCGTGCACGAGACGATGATCGATCGGGCGTCGAAAACGCTGCCCGTCAGCGTGCGTGAGCTTGCGGTGTTCTGGACCGCACGCGCGATCGGCTGCTCGTGGTGCGTGGACTTCGGGTCCATGCTGCAGCGCCTGGACGGCTTGGACATGCACCGGCTGAAAGACATCGACAACTACGCCACCTCAACGGCATTCAGCGAGGACGAGCGCGCCGCCATCGCGTACGCCGACGCGATGACCACCGACCCGCACACCGTCACCGACGAGCAAGTCGCCGACCTGCGGACCCGCTTCGGCGATGCCGGAGTGTTCGAGCTGACCTATCAGATCGGGGTGGAGAACATGCGGGCGCGGATGAACTCCGCGCTGGGCATCACCGAGCAGGGCTTCAATTCCGGTGACGCGTGCCGCATTCCCTGGGCCAGCGAGACGAGCCGAACCGCAGGCCAGCGCTAGAGTGGGGCATGCGTCTCTGGGATGTGCGGCCGGGTCGGCTCATGGCTAGTGGAGCGTTTTCTGATCTTGCCGTCCACCATCACCCCGCGGTTCAGTCACATTCGGTGGGCAGGGTTCTTTAACGGTTACCCGCGACGGCGATGGGCACGACGTGTGCCGGCTCGCCGTGGTCGCCAGCGGAGCACGCCACGCCGTGCGGTCGGATGCGGGATCCGGAGCCTTGACGCTGTACTTCGGGCTACAGACACCGCAGGGCATCGCGCTGAACACGTTGAGTCGTAGCCGCGGTCATCGAGGCGTCTGGATCGTCGATGACGGACAAAGGCTGGCCGAGGCGACAGCGGCGTCGTTAGACACGAACGGCCCCCACGCCGCGGCGGATTTCCTCGTCGATGAGCTTTGCGGCATGGAAGACCGATGCACTGCCGGGCAACAATCCGTTCACCCGCAGCTACGGCAGGCGATTGAAGTCGTGTCGAGTCGCGTGCCCGACCACATCGATGTCGCCTCCGTCGCGGGTGCCGTAGCGCTGTCGCCCGATTACCTCGGACGGCTGTGTAAACAGCAGACCGGCGTTTCGTTCTCGGCCACCATCCGCTGGGAGCGGCTGGTGACCGCCATAGGTCACCTCATCGACGGTCTCTCCGTCACTGATGCCGCGCACTTGGCCGGGTTTGCCGACGGCTCGCACGCCAACAGGGTGTGCTGGGAGATGACCGGAGCCGCCCCGCGCGACTTCGCTCAAGCGGTTCGAGAAACCCGGATCTGACGGATCCATCCAAGCGCCCCCGTCGGGATTGACCCAGGCTTGGGATATCCACGACCGAGGGAGTTGTTCAGATGCCGGTGATGTCGCGCTCCGAACGTGCCTTCTGCTGCGGCGCCGTGTGGCGTTCGGCCAGCGCGGCGGTCGCGCGTGAGCTTCGCGCCCAACGACTGGGCTGCGACGTGCTGGAAATCGGTGCCGGCAGTGGATCGGTTGCCCAGCAGCTTCTCTCGAGGAATCCCGAACTTGCCCTGACCGCAATCGATATCGACCCGCACATGACGCGGGCCACCGCCCCGACGATTCCTTCGACTCTGTCGTCAGCTGCCTGATGCTGCATCACATCGTCGAGTGGAAGCGCGCGGTCGCCGAGGTGGCGCGTGTTTTGCGACCGGGCGGGACCTTCGTTGGTTATGACCTGGTCCGCACACCATTGGCGAGTCTGTTTCACCGTTTGGACGGCTCGGCGCATCGGCTGATCGTGCCCGCCGACTTCCAGGCCGAGTGCGCACGAAATGGGCTCACCACCAGCCTCCAGTCCCGGCTTCTCGGCCACGTAATGCGATTCGTAGCCCGCAGTAGCACCAACAACCTGACATAGCGAACGGAGAAAATATCATGGCAACACCGGTAGGTATCCGCGTCCGGGCCACGGTGGTCCGCGCTCTCTACGCGTTGCCCAGGCCGGTCCGCCGGTTTATGGCGGGACCGCCGGTCCGAATCGACGGGCAGGAATTAGCGCTCGACGCGCAGCTCATCATCCGGCTCAAAAACCTCTCCCGCTCAGATGTTTTCGCCGATCCCGTCGAAAAGTCCCGCACGCGATATGAAAACCTCTCGCTGGTCATCGGGTACGAACCGCCGGTACCCATCGCGGCGCGGGAGATCACCATCCCCGCTGATCACGAGGGCATCCCGGCAACGCTGTACACCCCTGCGGACCTGCCCGAGCCGTCGGGGCTCCTGGTGTATTACCACGGCGGCGGCTTCTCGGTCGGCTCGCGGCTAAGTCACGACCCGGTCGTTCGTTACCTGGCAAGCCACGCCGGAGTGCGAGTGCTGTCGGTCGAGTACCGACGCGCGCCCGAACACCGATTCCCCACTGCCGTCGAGGACGCGATCACCGCGTTCGAGTACGCGCACCGGCACGCCACCGACCTGGGTGCAGATCCCGACCGCATCGCTGTCGGGGGCGACAGCGCCGGCGGCAATCTCGCCGCCGTGACCGCGCAGCAGGCCGTGCGACGAGGCGGTGCGGTGCCGGCGTTTCAGCTGTTGATGTATCCCCCGACGGACTTCAGCACGCGCCGGCCTTCGCGTGACCTGTTCGCCCGGGGCTCTACCTTCACCGACCAGAACCTCCAGTGGACGCTGGCCAACTACATACCGGCGGGAACCGATCTCAGCGATGCGCGACTGTCACCGCTGCACGGCGATGTCACCGACTTGCCGCCCGCCTATATCGCCAGCGCCGGTTTCGATCCGATCCGCGACGACGGCGAGGCATATGCGGAAAAACTGCGTGCCGGCGGAATCCCGGTGGCACTGACCCGTCAGGCCGACCTACCCCATGCATATCTCAACTTTGTCGGCATCGGAGGTCGGTTCGCCGAAGCCGCGAGCGAAGCCGCCGGTGCGCTGCGACTCGGCCTCGCCGTGGGTTCAGGATCGTCGGCCCAAGGGCGAGCCGGTGAACTTGTCGGGATTGGCGATATCCCATAGGGCGCATACCTTTCCGTCGCGCACCGTCATGGCCATGATCCGCGGCAGCATTTCGCGGTACCCGTCGCTGGCCGGGAGGCCGGCGGTGTAGATGCCGAGTTCGCCGTTGACCAAACCCAGCTCGTAGGCGGTGAACATCGACGGGCCATAGCGTTGCGCAAGGCCGAGCAT
>DATIOT010000137.1:0-6657 GCA_035472875.1 Mycobacterium sp. | reverse complement strand
ACGCCCGGACCACGCCGGGCGACGAAGGTTTCTGCGACCCAGATACGCCCTGCTTAACGCAGGTAACGATCAGGTTTCTCAGGCAAACCTCAGTTTGCTCCTATGCCGCGCATACGCCGATACGCGACGGTATCCATATGGAACACGGAGGCCACTGGACCGGGAATACACCATGGCAGCTCCGTGTTGGCGTCGATGACGACTTGCCAACCCTTGGCAAGGCAAAGCCGGAGGACCCGACCATCACCACGTTTTTGAGCCCGACCAGCATGTCTCATGCCCAGGAATGCCCCGACGACGAATGGGTGGAGTCGGCCGACGCGTTGCAGGGCACTGCGGTGTTCGATGCCACCGGGGACAAGGCAGCAATGCCGTCGTGGGACGAGCTGGTGCGTCAGCATGCCGACCGGGTGTACCGGCTGGCCTACCGGCTGTCCGGCAACCAGCACGACGCTGAAGACTTGACCCAGGAGACTTTCATCCGGGTTTTCCGCTCGGTGCAGAACTATCAGCCCGGGACTTTTGAGGGATGGCTGCACCGCATCACCACCAACCTGTTCCTCGATATGGTCCGCCGGCGTGCCCGCATCCGGATGGAAGCGTTGCCTGAGGATTACGACCGAGTGCCCGCCGACGAGCCAAACCCCGAGCAGATCTACCACGACGCGCGGCTTGGGCCCGATCTGCAGGCAGCCTTGGATTCGCTGCCGCCGGAATTTCGTGCCGCGGTAGTGCTGTGTGATATCGAAGGCCTGTCCTACGAGGAGATCGGCGCCACCTTGGGGGTGAAGCTTGGCACCGTACGTAGCCGCATCCACCGCGGGCGTCAGGCGCTGCGCGACTACCTGGCCGCACACCCCGAACATGGCACCCGCATCAACGCACTGCACACCAAGTCGGCTTAGCTGGTGACGGGCCCTGACGCGAGGGCCCAAGGGGCCTTCTGGGGAGCCAGGCATCGGTTTGTTCACAGCCTGGTTGCCTCACCGGCCGGCAATCATGCGGTTTTACCGGGTCTGGACAAGGTATTCCGCACCTCGTCGCGCTACATTCGAGGTGTAAGTGGCAGCGAAAGGAGCAGGTGATGACGGACCGGGGACATGTGTTCCGCCGCGCGTTTTCCTGGCTCCCCGCACAATTCGCCTCCCAAAGCGATGCACCGGTCGGCGCGCCGCGCCGGTTCGGTTCCACCGAGCATCTGTCCGTCGAGGCGATTGCGGCTTTCGTCGACGGTGAGCTGCGGATGAACGCACACTTGCGGGCCGCGCATCACCTCTCGCTGTGCCCGCAATGCGCGGCAGAAGTCGAAGATCAGAGCCGGGCGCGCGCCGCGTTGCGCGACTCTAGCCCGATCCGTATCCCCAGCACGTTGCTCGGAATGCTGTCTGACATTCCGCACTGCCCGCCCGAAGACACGACGTCACAGGTAACCGACCGTTTCGCTGACCGCGATACGCGCGATCAGCGCAAGCGTCGGTAGTTTGAGTCCCTCTCGCCGGATGCTGCGCGCCTACCGCTCGCGTGGGCTCATCCCGAGCAACTGCGAAACCGTGGATACTAGGGTGGACACGGACAACGCCGTGCCTGGTGCATCGCCGGATTACAAGGCCTGTCTCGAGCGCTCAGAAGAGGATTTAAAGAGGATCACGTGACCTCCGACCAAGGCAACGACAGCGGCAATAACGGCGGCAACCGCCTAGCGCCGCGCCCGATATCCCGGCCACCGGTCGACCCCGGATCGCGGCAAGCGTTCGGTCGTCCGGCAGGGCTGCAGGGGTCTTTTGTGGCGGAGCGTGTGCGCCCGCAGAAGTACCGGGAGCAGGCTGAGTTCAGCCCTCACGATCAATCGGCCGACCCGGTCCTCGGGGAGGCGTTCAGCCGGCCCGTCGGGGCCGCCGAGTCGCTGCAGCGCCACCCTATCGATGCCGGTGCGCTGGCCGCCGAGAAAGACGGTGCCGAGCCGGTCGAGCCCGAAGATCCGTGGCGAGACCCTGTGGCTGGGGCCGCTCTGGGGTCGCCGGCAGTTGCTCCGCCGGCACCGCAGACCGCGTTGGGCTACGGCGGCAAGCTCGGCGTGCGCGATCTGCTGTTCGGCGGCAAGGTGTCTTACCTCGCGCTGGCCGTCCTGCTGCTGATCGCGTTGGTGATCGGCCTGATCGGCGGTGTGATCGGTCGCAAGACGGCTGAGGTCGTCGAGGCGTTCACCACATCGAAGGTGACGCTGTCGACCAGTGGCAACACCGAAGGGCCGGCGGGCCGGTTTGCGAAGGTGGCGGCGGCGACCGCCGACGCTGTGGTGACCATCGAGTCGAAGAGCGACCAGGAAGGCACGCAGGGCTCCGGCGTCGTCATCGACGGCCGTGGCTACATCGTTACCAACAACCACGTGATTTCCGAGGCGGCCAACAGTCCCAGCCAGTTCAAGACCACCGTGGTGTTCAACGATGGCAAGGAAGTGCCCGCCAACCTGGTCGGGCGCGACCCCAAGACCGACCTGGCCGTGCTCAAGGTCGACAACGTCGACAATCTGACCGTGGCCCGGTTCGGTGATTCGGACAAGATACGCGTCGGCGACGAGGTCCTCGCCGCAGGTGCGCCGCTGGGGCTGCGCAGCACCGTGACCCACGGCATCATCAGCGCGCTGCACCGGCCCGTCCCGTTGTCTGGGGAGGGCTCTGACACCGACACCGTCATCGACGCCATCCAGACGGACGCCTCAATCAACCACGGCAACTCCGGCGGCCCTCTGATCGACATGGACTCGCAGGTGATCGGCATCAACACCGCGGGAAAGTCCTTGTCCGACAGTGCGAGCGGGCTGGGCTTTGCGATCCCGATCGACGAGGCCAAGCGGGTCGCGGAGACCCTCATCAAAGACGGAAAGATCGCGCACGCGACGATAGGGGTCAGCACCCGGTCGGTGAGCAATGCGATCGCTTCTGGTGCCCAGGTCGCCAACGTGAAGGCGGGAAGTCCCGCGCAGAAAGGCGGAATCCTGGAAAACGACGTGGTAGTCAAGGTTGGCAATCGTAGGGTCGCCGACGCCGACGAGTTCGTCGTCGCCGTGAGACAGCTGGCCATTGGGCAGGACGCCCCGGTAGAGGTGGTCCGTGATGGTCGGCACGTCACGCTGACGGTGAAACCAGACTCCGATAGCGGTTAGATGTTCGCCAACCTGAGCTGGGAGCACATCCTGGTCCTCGTCGTGGTCGGGTTGGTGATCCTTGGGCCGGAGCGGCTTCCGGGTGCCATCCGCTGGACGGGGAACGCGCTCCGTCAGGCGCGTGACTACCTCAGTGGTATGACGAGCCAGCTACGCGAGGACCTCGGGCCCGAGTTCGACGATCTGCGGGGTCCGCTCAGTGAGCTGCAGAAGCTGCGGGGTATGACACCACGCGCCGCACTGACCAAGCACCTCCTGGACGGTGACGATTCCTTTTACACCGGGAACTTCGACCGGCAGGTCAACGGAGCTCCCGCCAAGCCGTCCGGGCCGGGAGAGCCGTCAGGACCGACGGCGGCGTCGGCCGGGGGACCGACGTTTGCGGCTGAACAGCACGCCCCCGACCACACGCCGTTCGACACCGACGCGACCTGAACCGGCCGGCTACTCAGCGCTTGCTCGGATCGAGGCCCAGCGACACACCCGCCAGTCCGCGCCGCCGGGATGACAAGCCGTCGGCGACGCTGCGCAGTTCCTTGCCGGCCGGCGAGTCGGGCGCGCTCAGCACGATCGGTATGCCGGAATCACCGGCGGCCACCAGCGCGGGATCCAGCGGAATCTGACCCAGCAGCGGCACGTCGGCGCCGACCGCACGCGACAGCCGCTCGGCTACCTGTTCGCCGCCGCCCTCGCCGAAGACCTGCAGCGTTGAGCCGTCCGGCAGCAAAAGCCCCGACATGTTTTCCACGACGCCGACGATGCGCTGACGGGTCTGCAGCGCGATGCTGCCTGCCCGTTCGGCGACCTCGGCCGCGGCCACCTGTGGGGTGGTCACCACGAGGATCTCCGCATTCGGAATCAGCTGGGCCACCGAGATGGCGACGTCGCCGGTTCCCGGCGGTAGATCGAGCAGGAGCACGTCCAGATCGCCCCAATAGACATCGGCCAGGAACTGCTGCAATGCCCGGTGCAGCATCGGCCCGCGCCACACCACCGGCGTGTTGCCCTCAGTGAACTGGGCGATCGAGATGACCTTCACCTCGTGAGCGATAGGCGGCAGGATCATCGACTCGACCTGGGTGGGCCGGTCTTCGCTGCCCATCATCCGCGGGATGGAATGGCCGTGGATGTCGGCGTCGAGCACGCCGACCGACAGGCCGCGGGCGGCCATCGCCGCGGCCAGGTTCACCGTAACTGTGGACTTTCCGACTCCGCCTTTGCCAGACGCGACGGCATATACCTGGGTCAGTGAACTGGGCTGCGCAAACGGTATGACGGGCTCGCGGGCATCGCCGCGCAGCTGCTTGCGCAGCTCGGTGCGCTGCTCGTCGCTCATCACGTCTAGGCTGACCTTCACCGCCCCGGTGCCCGGAACGTCGGCGACGGCTTTGGTTACGCGCTCGCTGATTTCATTTTTCTTCGGGCAACCGGCGATGGTCAGGTAAACCGTGACGTGCACGCCACCGTCGGGGGCGATATCAATGCTCTTGACCATCCCGAGTTCGGTGATGGGACGCCGTAATTCGGGGTCGATCACCTTACCCAGTGCGGTGCGGATAGCTGCGGTCAGCTCGGCAGTGTCATGACGGGACATCACCGCCGAGTGTAGGCGGCTCGGCTTTCGGCTGGCTGGCAGACCGATGTCAGCCGGGCGGAATTGGTCCCGGCTGGTCGGGTGCCGGGGGGTTGGTCGCTGCAGCCGGCGGCGGGCCGGCCGGCTTGGGCGACGGCGCGGCTTTGGGCGCTCCCGCGGCCGGGCCCGCTGGTGAGCCCGGGGGAGGGCCGACGGCCGGGCCGGCCAGCGGATCTGAGGGTGGCGGGCCCGCGGGCGGTGCCGGCGCCAGGCCAGCCGGCGGTGCCCCTGGCGGGACAGCGGCAGGTGGCGGTGGGCCTACTCCCGGGGGAAAAGCCTGCGCCGGCGGCTGCGGCGCCCCCGGCGGCGGGCTTTGTTGGCCGATGCAGATCAGCGTGCAGCCAGGCAGTTGCGTCTGTGACTGCGGTGGGGTGGCGGGTGCCATCCACGGGAACATCGGAGGCGGACCGAGGACCTGAGGTGGGCCGAAGTCAATCAGCGGCATCCGCGCCAGCGGGTCGTTCATGGCGTAGATGTTCATCGGCAGGCCAGGCCCGAGTCCTTCCGGATGCCCGTCGTGTGCGTCGCCGAGCGGGGGTGGCGGCCCGGTGATCGGCGGCAGGTCGACCGGGACTACGCCAGTGGCGTATGCCGCAGCCCAGCCCAGCACGTTCTGGGCATAGGGCATCGAGTTGTTGTAGCGCAAGATCGCGGCCGTGACCTGCGCCGGGTCGCGCAGGTTGAGCCCGCCGCTGCACAAGTACCGGGCAGCCGCGAGCGTGGAGTCGAACAGGTTCTGCGGATCGGCCACCCCGTCGCCGTCGCCGTCGGAGGCGTACCGCGCCCAGGTACCAGGCAAGAACTGCATTGGCCCCATCGCGCGGGCGAAAGTGACGCGGTTGCCGACGTTGCTCTGGATGATGACCTCGTTGCCGGGCAACGTGCCATCCAGCGCGGGACCATAGATCGGGACGACCGCGGTGCCTCGTACGTCAACGGCGCCACCGCCCGCGTGGCCCGACTCGATGCGCCCAATGCCCGCCAGCAAGTTCCAGCTGAGGCCGCAGCCCGGGGCGGCGATGGCCATCTTCTGCTCGGCATTGCGGTAGGCGGACAGTGCCATCGTCGGAATTCCCAGCGCGCCAGGCGAATTCACAATCATCGGTGGAGGGGGCGCGGATAGGGCCGGCGCGGCGATGTGGAAGGCGGTCGGCGCACGGTCGATGGCGATGACAACGGGACCGGAGAGGTCAGGCACGGAGGGGGAAACCGCGGCTACCGGGGTGATGACGGCATGCACAGACGGGATGGGGCTCTTTCCGTGGAATGGGGGAGCGGCGCCCCCGACTGCTCCCGCCAATACCAATGGAGCAAGCGCAGCTACTCCGAATGCCGGCGTCCGCGTTACGCCAAGTGCCCGCTTCCGGACCGCCGCGACGGCCGGGCGTGCATCCCAGCGTCCCCCTATGCGCACTCGACCGTCCTAAATATGTGAGCTGCAGGAAACCTCTTCGTAGCTTCGTGAACTTGATCACCATACATAACTCCCGTGACGCGAGGGGCGCAATGGCGGATTTGGTATTCACCGGGATTTCTTGACGGCTCGCTCCAGGTCATCACGGGCCCGCGGGGTCTCTGCGTCCGGGATTTCCGGCTGTAGGTCGACCAGCAAAGCGCGTAGGTCTTCGAGCTCGTGACGCAGGTATTCACGGGTCACTACCTCGCCGACAGCCAGCCGTAGCGCGGCTAGCTCGCGGGCCAAATACTCGGTGTCGGCCTTGCTTTGCGCGGCGCGGCGACGGTCCTCTTCGAGGGCGACCCGGTCTCGGTTCTCCTGACGGTTCTGGGCGAGCAGAATGAGCGGCGCCGCGTAGGCGGCCTGCGTGGAGAAAGCCAGGTTGAGCAGGATGAACGGGTATGG